>NZ_CAWQMW010000149.1:0-28917 GCF_963895965.1 Xenorhabdus sp. PB30.3
ACGACCCACCATTTAGGTAGCCATGAAGTGGGCGATTAGCTCAGTTGGTAGAGCATCTCCCTTACAAGGAGGGGGTCATCAGTTCGAATCTGGTATCGCCCACCACTTCATATAAATCCCCTAAAGAATCGTCAGAAAATATAAAACCAAGCAAGGTTTATACTCACGTTTTATTCAAAAAAATTCCCGTTATTACCGCTGATTAGTAATGCAAATAAAACAGCATTCTCTTTTAGTGAAATCAAAGTATGCTGTTTTTATCTGTTGTTATGCTTTCAATCCGTAACTTTTGAACTTGAACAATACTTTTTGCATTTCTTCGGGTGAGAGTACAGGGATCCGTTCTGCAATATTTTCTACAGGGTTTCCGATCACGGGGAGTATTTTCAAATAGAGTTGTGCCAATATCTCTATTTCATTGGCCAGCCATAATGCTTTTTCCAGACTGACTTCCATCGCAATCATACCGTGATGCTGCATTAACAGTGCTTTGCTGTGCCTAATTCCTGTTTTGACGCTTTCTGCCAGTTCTTGTGTCCCGAAGGTTGAGTAGGGAATACAGGGCACATGATCCGTTCCTGTCACTGCTACCATATAATGAACAGCCGGGATGCTATGATTGAGAATTGAAACGGCAGTTGCATTGACTGCATGATTATGTACAACAGCATTTAATTCAGGGCGGGCTTCATAGCAGGAAAGATGGAAATGCCATTCGCTTGAGGGGATTTTATCTGGTTCTGCTTCTCCCGAATAATTAATGTAGACAATTTGCTCCGGAGTTAATTTTTCATAGGGGATCCCGCTGGGGGTGATAAGAAATCCATCTTGATAACGGGCACTAATGTTACCAGATGTGCCTTGATTTAAACCCAGAGCATTCATCTTAAGGCAAGTATCGATAATTGCTTGAGCAATATGTTTTTTACTGACTGTCATAAAAAATAATCATTATAAATTATATGGATATAAATCAGGAAAGAGCATGCGTAAGCCTTCTGCGCTGGCATCACAAATTCCACGTTCTGTAATTAACCCGGTAATTAATTCTGCCGGGGTAACATCAAACGCATAATTCCCGCAAACCGTTCCCTGAGGTGCTGTATTGACCCAACTGTGTTTTCCTTCAGCCGTCATTCCGTAGACGTGTGACTGTTCATCACCTGAACGTTGTTCAATGGGGATCTCTTTTACGCCGTCCCAGACGGTAAAATCCAGTGTCGGTGATGGTAACGCAACATAAAATGGTACCTGATTTGCTTTTGCAGCCAGAGCCTTAAGGTAAGTACCAATTTTATTACACACATCACCTCTTGCGGTTGTCCGGTCTGTACCTACGATACACAAATCCACTTTGCCATGCTGCATTAAATGCCCACCGGCATTATCGGCAATTAAAGTATGTGGTACACCATGTGAACCTAACTCAAAAGCCGTCAATCCCCCCTGATTACGAGGGCGAGTTTCATCAACCCAGACATGAACCCTGATACCCGCATCGTGTGCCATGTAAATAGGTGATAATGCGGTTCCCCAATCCACAGTTGCCAGCCACCCAGCGTTGCAGTGAGTTAATATATTCACTACTTCACCGGCTGATTTTCGGGCTGCGATTTCCTGTATGATTTTTAAACCATTTTCACCAATCTTATGACACAGCTTGACATCTTCATCTGCAATTTCATTAGCAGTACGATAAGCAGTTTCTACACGCTGAACGGGAGGCGTGTTTTCTAGTGCCTGATATGTGCGATCCAGCGCCCATTTTAAATTAATGGCGGTTGGCCGGGTTTTAACTAAAGTATCGTAAGCTATTTGTAGATTTTCATTGCTGCTATTTTGACGCATCGCCAGTGACATACCATACGCAGCAACTGCACCAATTAAAGGTGCACCTCTTACCCACATATCTTTGATAGCTGTAGCAGCATCCTGAACGGTATTCAACTGAATAGTTTTTAATTCAAAAGGCAATTTGGTCTGGTCAAAAATTTCGACAGTATACCCATCGTCAGCAAGCCAAACAGAGCGATAATGGGTTCCATTAATCTTCATCTCGGTTTCTTAACCTTATGTAATATGATGTTTAATCTGTGAAAAATTCTGGTATTTATGCTTGTTGACAATTAACTCACGAGCCAGTTTCAGTGCTTGTTTTTCACAACCGGCTCGTAATGTCGGGTCATCAATCTGTTTGAAATCAGCAACACCGGCGAAGCCTGTAATGCGGCGATTAATTTCAAGCCCGGCATAGACCAGAGTTTCTTCGAATAAATTGGAGAAAAAATCATCCTGGGCAGTTTTAAGGAACGATGAATTGAAAGTTCCCTGTTGGTAGATGGTGACAGGATAGGCTTCTCCGGTTGTTTTTTCATTCCATAATTGACGAAAATGATGTTCAAATATTTCCCATGTTTTTTCAATCTGCATGAAGAGCCATGATTGATAATCAGCGCATTGCTCTATATTCTCCCGCAGAGCAGGTTGAGCAAAATAAGCCATAAACAGATTGCCGATATAATTACCTATATCGAATGCCATTGGACCCATAAAGCTAAATTCTGGATCAATCACTTTTGTGGAATCAGGTGTGACCATAATAGAGCCTGAGTGAAGATCACCATGCAAAAGTGCCTGCGTTTCAGTCATGAATTTGTATTTATACTGCATTGCAGTTTGGATCATGGCCTGATCTTGCCAGATGGCATGAATATCATTATCAAGTTGAGGGGAAGTCCAGTTGTTTCTTTCGGCATTAAAATATGGCTCTGTAAAAATCAGATCTTCAGTGATCTTACAAAGCTCATGGTTATTGGCAAAACGGCTTACCAGCTCTTTTTTCTCTTTGCTATCCATCCCTATATCAGAGGTATGGAATAGTGTATCAGCAAGAAAAATACCAATGTCTTTAGCTAGATGAGGGAATTTTTCACCAGAAATCAGTTTATTGCGTAAGATAATGTGTTTATCTAAATACTCCATCGCAAACAAAGACATTTCTTCATCATAGAAATAGACATCGGGTACATACTGATGAGCAAATTTTTTTTCTTCTAATAGGGCATGGTATTCGAAATAGGTTCGGACAAGGGAAAGCTGCCATGATTCACCAGCAGCCCGAACGTAAGGTAAGGATTGTTTGACCACAATAGTTTTTTCTGTTCCGGCAACAATAAAAACTAAATTCAGGTTTCCATCACCTACTTCCTGTATCTGCCAGGTTTCAGGCAATCCTCCGAGTGAGATGGTGGCGGGTAAATTTTTCGCAAGATAATGTGGTAAAGACTCACAGGTCTGGGGGATATACTCAGTAGGAACATAAACAGACATTATTTTTCATCCTGATAATATCATGAAAGAAAGTTCATAAAATGAACAGGGATAACACATTTTGCGGTAATGGATTTTTACAGTTGTTAACTATAAGTATACAAAAGTAAAGTGTCTGTGATGAAAATAACGAATATGGTCTGATAACAATAAGATATACCCAAGAGATTTCAAATTGCATCGCAATGATAAAAGTACGACGAATGTGCTAGTTCAGGTTTGTGGTTTTGGTAGTGGAGGAAGGCCATGAGCAACTCTGGCACGATCACAGGCTTCATTGTAATTGTCAGTTTCCCATGCCTGCGAAAATTCTCGGCAAGGGGAAGGGCGCTTGTCATAAATAGTACAGGAAACCGAATGACCAACCTTGCCCTGTAAGTTTATACAACGGGGATGGGGCTCGTTTGTACCTTTCATGCAGCACATAAAATCGTTAAGTTTTTCAGTGGCAGTAACCGGGACTGTACCTCCTCCATCCTCAGCTTCCGCCCAATAAAATGAGACCCTGAAAAATGCACAGCAGGCACCACAGCTGATGCAGAAATTATTCTGTGATTGGGTATTTAATATATGATCCATACCAGACGTCTCTATCTGATGTTTAAGAGCCACATTTTGACGAAGTTATTAACTATGGAAAATTATCTTTTTTGTATAAAGATAACTATTTGAGGATAGGTTATCTTTGTGAAAAATGGTGAACTTCAAGAGAAATTTATTTTTAATTGAAAAAAGAAAAACTGCCTCTTTTAAAGACAGTTTTTTATTTAATTAACAGATTGTTACTTTGAAATAGGTGAGTTTTTATTTAGGGAATACTTGTTGGAAAAAGATAAGGATATGGTTCAGGATCTCATTATGAATTTCTTCCCGGCTTCTATCTCCACCATCTTTACAAATAACTCCACCCTTTGGGTTATTTTTTTCAATAAGAGCGATTGCATTGGGTTTACAATTTGGCCTAAAGCTAAAATGCATTGCATCGTCAATAACGATGTATTTTGATTTCTCTTTTGGAAGGTTTTTAGCGAGATACTCAGATTCCAGTTCAGCAGGCATATCCCCCACATCAACACCAGCGGCTATCACGAGTGTTGGTATATTTACCATGTTTAAACTTTGAGGTGAAAAGCCTCTGGTTAACGCCAGATCAAGGGAGATAATGGCTTTAACTCTCTGGTCACCCAAATCACCATCTAATTTTGCTTTGGTGATTTCATTTTTACCTATTCCTAATTCAGATAATATGTTGCAAGAAGCAAGAATTTGATTAGTTTTGCAGTCAGTAACTAATAAATCTGAGTTGAATCTAGCGCCTGTGAGTTCAACAACAGACCAGCCGCCTAATGAATGACCAATTGCTGCTATTCGTTCTTTATCAATTAACTCGGCAAAATCAGATTGCTCTAGGATAAAGTCAATAACACGGCTGAGATCCCTCGGTCTTTCCCATAATTGTGCAGCTGATAGGGGATTTCTATCTTCTGTTGTTGTGCCTGGATGATTTGGAGCAGCCACGATAAAACCCTTTTTGGCTAATTCCCCTGCAAGCCAATTAAGATTTCGCCAATTTCCCCCATATCCGTGCGAGAGAACGACAAGAGGATGTTTTTCTATATCAGGAATAGCATTTTTTATTACTGAAATACCATAATAAGTGGGATGTTCACCAACAATTACAGTATGTCCAATATCATCGGAAGGGTACCACATCACAAAATGTAATGGACGTTCAGTGTTCTTATCTAAAAATATTTCCCGGAAACCTATATTTTCTGATGCGCTGATTTTCACAGAAAAGCATAGAAACAGGAAAATAGTAGTAACTATACGTTTAAACATTACATCCTCAGCAGACAATAAATTTGAACTGTCTTGTTTTGTAATAAAGCACTACTCAGTAGAGCATTCCTTTTAGTTAATTATCTGATGGCTATTATCTTGAATTAAGTAGGGCATTTAACGAGGCATAGCTTAATTTTGACTGCTCACTATTCTGCAACAAACCATCCCGTAAAAAATGCTCCATACTTGTCAATGTAGATCCATAGGCTTGTTCGGCAAAGAAAGATCCGCCAGAAACCCTTCTTGCTCCGGCAGCAAAAAACTCTTTTACACTCGGCCCTCCGGCTTGAGCCATAATATTTAATGGGCCATTTATGCGGGAGCTGATAGCACGGCATACTGATAGATCGGTTAATCCGGGGATAAAAATACCATCGGCACCGGCAGTAAGATAAGTATTAGCACGGGAAATTAAATGCTCGGGGTTGGTATCTTCTCCTCGAATCCATGAGTCTATACGTGCATTGATGAATAAACTGTAATGTATTTTATTTGCTGCGGTACGTACAGAAGCAATACGTTCAGCAGCATCATTTATAGACCTTGATTTGCCATTGTTGGAATCTTCAATATTAATCCCAACACATCCGACAAAATATAAATCTTCAACAAGATCATCCATACTTTCATCAGGTGCTAATAAACCATCTTCAACATCCGCTGTTACAGGTAGATTGGTACTGGAAGTAATTAAACCAAGAGCCTTCATTACGATTTTTCGGTCAGCCAGTTGATTATCTGGATAGCCTAAGCTCCAGGATATTCCGGCACTGGTTGTTGCAATGGCTTTGGCTCCTGATTGTTCTGCTAAGCGGGTACTCATAACATCCCATGAATTGGCTAATATGAGTTTTCCTTCTTCGTGTAATTGGCTAAAAATTTGAATTTTTTCATCCAAGCTTATTTTTGTCATGTTGGTTTCTCAATATTTTCTTATAAATATATTCCATAATCGTAAATATCATGGATATGCGTTTTTAGAATGTTACTAAATAATTACACTGTATATTTATATAGTCAATGTTTTGATCGATAAAAAACACTCAAAATTAAAGCTGTAATATCATTATTGCCGTTATTATTATTTCAAGTGAAAATATATCTATGTGACTTAGAGCTATTCCGGTCTATTTATCTATGTTATTGGTAATGTTTAGAATGGATATAATATCTATTCGTCATCTTTTAATTTCTACAGATGGAGAAAAGCCCCGTTATTTGCAACGGGGAAGTTTATTTATGATTGTAAATTATTAAATAATTTTAATTATCAATGAGATGAAAGATTGCATCAGTGACTTGAGCTAAAGGGATATTGTTAACATTTTTGGAATCATATAAGGTAATACACATATCTTTTGATGTCAGTGGGGACCAGTTTTCAGGTTTTGTGACACCATAAAGTGCAACAAGTTTTTTCTTTAGTGCTGCTGCTAAGTGGCAAATACCACCATCGCCAACGACGATTAAAGTCATTTCATTTAATAATGATATGAAAGAATGTAATGAATTGCATATAACGATTTGGCTCTTCCCATTTATACGGGAAACTAGATCTTTAGCTACATTTATATCATTTGGGAAAGCAGAGATAATAAAATTTGCAGTAGGGTGTTTTTTTAAAATTTCATCTGCTATTAGTGCAATGTTTTCATTGTTAATTAAGCTGTTTTTTCTATTATTAGAAACGGAAAATAAAATCAATGGATTTCCTGAATAAACAGGCTTTGATTGATTTATTATTTTTATCTCAGGGAATAAATCTGGTGCTAAATATTTCTCTTTCGGTGAAATTGAGCGTAAAACTTTTAATGCCTGATGATAACCTTTTACCGATTTTGTATTAGTCGGATAGTTAATTAATTTGGAATCCCATTTTTTATCTGCAACAACAGCATAACGTTTTTTAGCTCCAAGTAACCATAGGAATAAGTTATTCAGTTTCATCGGGCTGGGTTTAGCAGAAATCGCAATGTCAAAGTGCTTTTTGCGGAATTTGAGAGCGGTTTTGGCAATAGAAAGATATTTATTCCCTTTAGGAAGGATATTGATGTCTACATCAGGGCATACATACTTGGCGAGATCATGGTTACCCTGTTCTATGAATAGGCTAATCTCTGCATTTGGGTATTTTTTCTGTAAAAACTTTATTAATGGTTGGGTACAGATAAGATCACCAAGTCCATTTCTGCGTAATATAGCTATTTTCATATTGAATAATAAAAGAAAACTCTTTTTTAATGATAGATTTAGCATCTAAAAATAAACGATTTGTTTAATATATTCAACGTATTATGTTTTAAATTTCATATTCCTGTTTTTTATGATGACAACATAGTGTACTTATAGTAATTGACTATAATCTAATCTATCTGATGCTCACCGAAGGAAAAACTCAATGACTATGTTGAAAGAGAGACAACATATGATTGTCCGGGCTATGAATGATAAAAATCATGTAATGAAACCTATTAGTAAGGAAAAACTTCAATTCCTGGGCGAAGCATTTGGATGGGATCAGTTGGCTGACGATATAAATTATTTAGTAAAAGTTGGTTTAGTGAATCATTTCGCTATCCATTTTGATGATAATGGGGGTTATGGCTTTAATCCTGATTCGATGGCGCTTACTGCTGCCGGTGTTGATTACGCCAATATGGATACAATTGATGATGAGATGAAGTCATTCACGATAAAAGTTCATAAAAATACACTTGAACAGATTGAAACAGTCATTAAAACGGCAAATATTCCAGATAATGAGAAGAAAGTTATCTTAGAGTTTATTAGAGAACAAGGTATTGAAACCGTGCTTGGTAAGTGTATTGATACTCTGCTGACGAAGGTAGATCTTGCTATGCCTCTGTTTTCTGAAGTTGCCAATATGAGATGAAATTGGCAGGAAGGATTATCTCTTCCCTGAAGTTTTTCACTTTTTAATAGTGATACAGGGTAAATTTCAAGATATATCCCAGAAGTGGAGGGAGAGCGCAACTCACTGTTTGTCTACATAATCACCGCTCATTTTGATTACCATTAAAGAAAAATTGGCAGTATATTTAGCGTGGGGTCTATTAATTGAAATACATTAACGAGCGGAAGTAGGCAATGGCAAAAGTGATTATGTGGAGAACGGTATGAAGTATCGTCTGAGCGGGGTTGCTCTTATAGCAGTATTACTGGCGGGATGTGCAAACTCATCAAATAATTATGAACAAGGGCGATCTGATCCGCTGGAAGGGTTTAACCGGACTATGTTCAACTTTAACTATAATGTTCTCGATCCTTATATCTTACGGCCTGCTGCTGTTGTCTGGCATGATTATGTACCTATGCCAGCGCGAAATGGTATTGGCAATTTTATGAGTAATCTGGAAGAACCAGCCAGCATGGTGAATAGTTTTTTGCGTGGAGATATAAAGGAAGGCGCAAAGCATTTTAACCGATTCTTTTTGAATACCATTCTGGGTATGGGGGGGCTTATTGATGTTGCTTCAATGGCAAACCCCAAACTGGCAAAACAGGATCCAATGCGTTTTGGTAGCACCCTTGGGTACTATAATGTTGGTTATGGCCCTTATGTTGTTTTGCCGGGATATGGCAGCTTTACTGCGCGTGACGAAGGTGGGGATATGGCAGATATGACTTATCCTGTATTGAGTTATCTTACCCCCTGGATGGCTGTCGGAAAGTGGGTATTTCAGGGGCTCGAAACTCGCGCACGTTTGCTGGATTCAGATGGCCTGATAAAAAATTCTTCAGATCCGTATTTGATGATGCGTGAAGCCTACTTCCAGCGCCATGATTTTCTGGCTAACGGCGGCAAACTGCTACCGGAAGAAAATCCTAATGCTGCTGCTATTGAGGATGAATTGGATTCTATCGATTAAAACAGTTCGAGGAATAAAAAGGATAGCTTTGGCTATCCTTTTTAGATCATTAAAGATGATTAGAATGTGTAGTTCAGACCTACACCGGCTAACCATGCGGTTCCTTTAGAATCGAACTCGTATGGTGCACCATATCCTAATTTATGGAATTCTGTTGGCAGTTTTTCACTTACGTGAACTTTCTTACCACGCATGTAAGAAATACCCAAATCTACAGAGGTGTCCTTATTAAATGCGTAAGTCGTTCCCGCACTTAACCAGAAACGATTTTGGTCTGGAATGGAAATAGAGCGATTTTCAGCAGGTACTGGGCTTTCATCGAAAGCGATACCGGTACGGAATGTCCAGTTGTCATCATGGTAGTATGTGGTTCCCAGTGAGATACGGTAAGCATTACGAAAGTCTTCATGTTTCTCAAATGCGACTTTACCATTATCGTTTCGGGTTGCTTTTAGTTCTTTGAACGTGCTCCAGCCTGTGTACAGGAAGCTGTAGTGAATTGCCCACTGTGGTGCTACGCGGTTATAACCGGAAATTTCCCACATATCTGGCAGATTTAGATCCAACCGTCCCTGAACTGTCTTACCGTTTAATCCACCCAATATTTCTGGCAGCTCATTACTGTAATCACCTTTTTTGAACTTAATTTTAACTTTTGAACGGTAAGTTAAGCTGTAACGATTATTTTCATCGAACTGATACAGAAGGCCTGCATTCCAGCCATAGCCCCAATCTTTCCCTTCTAAACGGGCTATTTCTGTAGTTGCCGGGATATTTTTTCCGGTAAATTTGGCAATGGCGGAACTTACTTCGCCCAGATGACGAACAATTTCGGCGTCTGCATAAATAGTATTAAATCCCAAGCCAAAACTAAACTGCTCATTGAGTTTATACGCACCGCCCAGATTAAGATTTCCGGTTACGAGTGAAGTCTTCCCACCAATTGGGCCGGCAGCATAGTTATTACTGAAATTTGTGGATAAACCAAAGTTGCTCGTGAGTGATGCACCCACAAACAATTCATCGGTGACTGGTGTAATGAAATGCAGATTTGGTACCGGCGCATTTGGCGCGATATTTTTTGCGTCAGTGCTGTTTTTTGCGCCAGTAATATCAACTTTTGGCTTAACATAAATCAGACCGCCAGAAAATGATGGGCGATCAAATAGGGTCATGGCTGCAGGGTTGCGGCTGCCTTCAGAGGCGTCTTCTGCAACAACACCTGCCCCAGAAAATGCACGACCTAGTCCTGATGATGAATATTCATTCAATTGAAAACCTGCAGCATTAGCGTTAGATGAAATAATCGCAACCGCCACTGCTAATGCTGAACGTGAAAATAGGTTTTTCTGGTTCATAACCAAAACCTCATTGTTTAATTATTATTTAACATGCTACTCAAGTAGCTGAGAGCGCGGAATTGTAGAGTCGGTTCATCACAATGACAAATCAGACCAGTGTGAGAAGTATAGGCCTGAGATCGCAATGTGTTGCAAGAATGTTTTTAAAATATGACGAAAATGATTACTAAAATGGGACTTACTTAACAAAAAATAGACAGTTGGTGTTAACGAGATGTAAACGCGATTTAATTAACGTGCTGAGATCAATAAAG
This sequence comes from Xenorhabdus sp. PB30.3, assembly GCF_963895965.1. Lineage (NCBI taxonomy): Bacteria > Pseudomonadati > Pseudomonadota > Gammaproteobacteria > Enterobacterales > Morganellaceae > Xenorhabdus > Xenorhabdus sp. PB30.3. Next base: position 10,681 of record NZ_CAWQMW010000149.1, read on the forward strand.
AGTGAAATAAGTGGTATTACGCAGCGTAAATAGTGGTTATTAAAGGAAAGTACAACGTAAAATCAGATTTGGATTTTTATTGTCGGAGAAATAAGATGACTGATGTAATTAAGCGCCATGGGGCTAACGAAACGGCCGCTTGCTGTTGTGTTGATGTTGGTACAGTCATTGATAATGAAGAGTGCACGGCTTCTTATCAACAGATTTTTGCCAGCAGTCAGGAAGCAGATACAATGCTTAATATATTGACAGAAAAAGCAAAAAAGGTGGAATCTGATCCTTGCATCATCAACCATAAAATAGAAGAAGTGCATGATGGTATGCAATTGACCATAGATTTTACATTTAGTTGTCAGGCAGAGGCTATGATATTTCAGCTGGGATTGCGTTAACTACTTTCAGAGTTATAGTTTTCCCATTGTGGTCAAAAATAGTCATAACAATGGGAAAGCTGATGATTATTCGTTGTAACCAATAAGTGTTTCTTCATCTTTTTTTCGCGTGCTATCTGTTCAGATCGTATAAATTATAAATCTATTAAAGTTGCGCTTGCTCGCATTTTTAGTTTATTCCTGTTTGCTATTTCCCAACATTACGTTAACAATGCTTCATCAGGTCTGACCTCTTATGAGGTGAGTAAATAATTTTAATCAGTTGATTTAATTAATGATTATCGCAGGAGTTGCTATGAGTCGTTCTTCAACAAAAGTGGCACAACAAAAGGAACGAGTTGCTATTGTCAGTGGGCTACGCCTTCCTTTTGCTAAACAGGCAACGAACTACCACGGTATTCCGGCTGTTGATTTGGGGAAAGCTGTTGTCAGTGAGTTGGTTATCAGAAGTGGGCTGCCACCAGAGAAGATCGACCAATTGGTTTTTGGTCAGGTTGTTCAAATGCCTGAAGCCCCGAATATTGCACGGGAAATCGTGTTGGGTGCGGGTTTAAGTGTTGGTACAGATGCGTACAGTGTTTCCCGGGCCTGCGCAACCAGTTTTCAGGCGATAGCTAATGTAGCAGAAAGTATTATGGCAGGAACCGTGAATGTGGGAATTGCTGGTGGGGCTGATTCTTCATCTGTCCTGCCAATTGGGGTGACCAAATCACTGGCTCGTACTCTGGTTGATATGAATAAAGCCAAAAGCCTTTCACAGCGCCTTAAATTGCTGAGTAGATTGAAATTAAAAGATTTACTGCCCGTATCGCCAGCAGTTGCTGAATATTCCACCGGGTTAAGAATGGGCGATACTGCTGAACAAATGGCGAAAACCTACCATATCAGTCGTGAAGCACAGGATGAGCTGGCGCACCGCTCTCATTTGATGGCGGCTAAAGCCTGGGAGAAGGGACTATTACGTGATGAAGTGATATCCGCTCATTTGCCGCCATATCGCGAATCTTTGCAGGAAGATAATAATATCCGCAAAAACTCAGAACTTACATCTTATGCGAAATTACGCCCGGCTTTTGATCGCAAATATGGCACAGTCACTGCGGCCAATAGTACTCCGCTGACTGATGGTGCCGCGGCAGTGATTTTGATGAGTGAATCCGCTGCTAAAGAACTTGGCATGGTGCCATTGGGCTATTTGCGCAGTTATGCGTTTTCAGCGATTGATGTCTGGCAGGACATGTTACTGGGGCCATCATATGCAACTCCACTGGCACTGGACAGAGCAGGGATTACGTTGAATGAACTTTCCCTTATTGATATGCATGAAGCGTTTGCCGCTCAGACTCTGACAAACCTGAAAATGTTTGCCAGTGATAAATTTGCCCGCGAGAAATTGGGACGTTCTCAGGCGATTGGTGAGGTTGATATGGATAAATTCAACGTACTAGGTGGTTCAATTGCTTACGGGCATCCATTTGCTGCCACCGGTGCCAGAATGGTGACCCAGACCCTGAATGAACTGCGTCGCCGTGGAGGCGGGCTTGGGCTGACAACAGCCTGTGCAGCTGGTGGCTTGGGTGCGGCGATGGTATTGGAGGTGGAATAATGGCTCTGGATGAAACAATCATGTCAGCAGAACAATCGGTATTCAGTTTTTCTGTCAGAGATGACAGAGTTGGCGTTATTACTATTGATGTTCCGGGTGAGAAAGTTAATACGCTGAAAGCGGAGTTTGTTGTGCAATTTCTGGCGGTTTTCGAGCAGGCACAACAGGTTTCTGGTTTAAAAGGGCTGGTGATTATATCCGGTAAGCCCGACACCTTTATTGCCGGTGCAGATATTACGATGATCGCGGGTTGCCAGACTCAACAGGAAGCAACGGCTCTGGCTGAAAAAGGTCAGGAATTATTTGATAAAATTGCCAGTTATTCTTTACCTATTGTTGCGGCTATTCATGGTGCATGCTTAGGAGGTGGGTTGGAGTTTGCATTAGCCTGCCATGCACGTATTTGTTCTCTGGATGATAAAACCCGTCTTGGTTTACCTGAAGTACAGCTCGGATTGCTGCCGGGTTCCGGCGGGACTCAAAGACTACCCCGTTTGATAGGTGTCAGCTCTGCATTAGATATGATCCTGACAGGGCGTCAGCTCAAAGCAAAACAGGCAAAACGACTGGGTGTTGTTGATGATGCTGTTCCTTTGGATATTTTGCTGGATGTAGCAGTTCAATATGTTAAGAAAGGTGTTGCTAAACGCAAACCTCTGGCATGGTCACAACGTCTGTTAGCGAGCGCTCTTGGCAGGCCATTATTATTCCGTATGGTTCAGCAAAAAACGCGGGCCAAAACTCATGGTCATTATCCTGCACCAGAACGGATCATTGATGTGATTCGCCTTGGTCTGGAGAAAGGGCAAAAAGCCGGTTTGCAGGCAGAGGCCAAAGCATTTGGTGAGCTGGCTATGTCATCCGAATCATCGGCACTGCGCAGTCTGTTTTTTGCTACCACCTCATTAAAAAATGAGACGGGTTCTTCGGAACTGCCTGCTCAGATCAGGCATGTGGGGATTTTAGGTGGTGGCTTGATGGGTGGCGGGATTGCTAATGTAACCGCAACTCGTGGTCATTTACCGGCGCGTATCAAAGATATTAATGAGAAAGGCATTAATCAGGCTCTGAAATATACATGGGATATGCTTTCCAAGCGCGTCAGTCAACGGCGTCTGACTCTATCGGAGCGTTCTCGTCAGATGTCTCTGCTATCTGGTACTACTGATTACAGTGGTTTTAAACAGGCTGATATTGTGGTTGAAGCCGTATTTGAAGACTTGGTACTGAAACGTAAGATGGTCGCAGAAGTTGAAGCGAATACAAAGGCGGAAACTATTTTCGCGTCTAACACGTCTTCATTGCCGATTCACCAGATTGCGGAAATTGCTAAACGACCGGAGCAGGTTATTGGCCTTCATTACTTCAGCCCTGTAGATAAGATGCCGTTGGTGGAAGTCATTCCACATGCAGGAACAAGTGAAAAAACAATAGCGACAGCAGTAGCACTGGCGAAAAAACAGGGTAAAACCGCCATTGTTGTGGGAGATAAAGCCGGGTTTTATGTTAACCGAATTTTATCTCCTTATATTAATGAAGCGGGCTATTGCCTGGTGGAAGGGGAACCTATCGAACATATCGATAAAGCTCTGGTTGATTTTGGTTTCCCAATCGGGCCAATCAATTTGCTGGATGAAGTCGGTATTGATGTCGGAACCAAAATTATCCCTGTGTTGGTGGATCAATTAGGGGAGCGGTTTACACCACCGGCAATTTTAGATGCTGTGCTGAATGACGATCGCAAGGGTAAGAAAAACGGTCGTGGTTTTTATTCCTATGCAACTAAAAAGAATAAGTTCTGGTCATTCAGGAAAAACAGCAAAGAGGCTGATTCTTCCATTTATTCCCTGTTGAAAGTTCAGCCTGCTGCAAAAATGTCACGCTCAGACATTGCTCAGCGTTGTCTGATGTTAATGTTAAATGAAGCTGTACGTTGTCTGGATGAAGGCATCATCCGCAGCCCTCGTGATGGTGATATAGGTGCTGTATTTGGTATTGGTTTCCCGCCATTCCTGGGAGGACCATTCCGTTATATGGATAAGCTTGGTAGCCGTCATGTTGTAGAAACTTTGCAACGTCTGGCACAGCAGTACGGAGAGAGGTTTGCACCCTGTGAACGTCTGATTCAGATGGCTGAACAGGATAAGAGATTCTACGAATAACGCATATACGCTTCTTCTGGTATTTTTTAATAAGTGATACCGGTCCTTTTAACTTAAAGGGCCGGTTTTATCTATAATAGCTAAACAATATATTGTGTATAAATTTTTTATTGTTAAGTTATCAGCTTAATATAATAGCCAAACAATACATATATCACCCATTATTAGTAATTTTATTTAGCCGTATTTTGCGGCAGAATATCTCTCAATTTTCATTGAAACCTTTTATCAAAGGTTCACAGTTCGCTCTCAATAATATTATTTTGCTTTCGTGATAAGTTACCTGAAAACGGGTGGCTTTAATTCAGCTAATTGCCTGAGTAATTTCAGGGTTATTTTTGGTAGAATGAAAGTAAATATTAGAATTAGTTCTGAAATTTAACTCAACGGTGAATTATGTTTGTGTTTATTATGCGTCATGGTGATGCTGCTTTTAACTCAATCAGCGATGCAACGCGGGAGTTAACGCCGCGCGGCTGTCAGGAATCGCAGAAAATGGCGCTTTGGCTTGGGCAACAGAAGCCAGAGATTGATTGTATACTGGTCAGTCCTTATATCCGGGCGGGGCAGACTCTGCAAGTAGTGCGTGAGAGTCTGGTATTACCTGATAGTGCGGAAATGTTAGAAGAGCTAACCCCATCGGGTGATGCTGAGCTGGTGGCAAGTTACTTACAGGTTTTGGCAGAGCAAGGAAAAAAAGCCATCTTGGTAGTTTCTCATTTACCTTTAGTTGGCTATTTAGTATCTGAGCTTTGCCCCGCGCAAGCCCCTCCGATGTTTTCGACATCCAGTATTGCCTGTGTGGAGCTGGATGAGCAGACGCAAAAAGGCCGCCTGCTATGGCAAACCTCTCCGGCACAATTGTAGCCCTGGCCAGTCCGCAGGTTAAAACGTGTTTTAGCTAACGCTGTATAAACTCATCCTGTTCAACCAAAATGAGTAATGCAGCGTTTCCTCCCCATTCTTTAGGTGCCTGATGAAAAGCGATAATATCGGGATGTTGCGCGAGCCATAGGGGCGTTTGTTGCTTGAGGATATGTTTACCGTGACCATGCATAACACAGGCACAATAGACATTTTCTCGACGACAGGCCGCGATTAACGCCCCGATTTCCTGTTTAGCCTGTAACTGAGTTAATCCGTGTAAATCCAGAAAAAGTTCAGGGGGATAATCACCTCGCCGCAGCTTTTTCAGTTCATAATGATTGGCTCCTTCTCGTACATAACGAGTCGGGCCTTCCATATCCAGATTAGGCTGAAATTCATCAGAAAAATAGTAACTGGCATCGACCTGTTCTTGCATCAGGCGCTCAGGTGCCATTTGACTAATTTTTTTTCTTTTTGGGGAGTGTAAGACTTTATCCTGAGTAATCCGACGGGTTCCCACTACTGACGTTCTAAATAGACTGATGTCTTCTTCATTTAATGGTTTTTTCTTCTTCATTACATACTAATTCATTAACAACTTTCGGTGATTGTACCTGATTTATTAAGATTTTGCTTAGACGCTATTATTTTTGGGAACATGCTGTTCATAAAATTATTTGACAATTGTGTCTGGTTATAAAATAAATGTATATACAACATAACAACTGTCAGTAACAACAAAAAAATAACAGGACGAAAATAATGTCGATTGAACTGAAAGATACCGACATTATCTGGCGTAATGCCAGACTTGCCACAATGAACCCTACAATCAGTAACATGGATGGCAAGCATAATTACGGTATTCTGGAACAATATGATTTGATCATACGGGATGAAAAAATTCTGGCAGTTCTGCCAACGGAGAGTGTGCCAGCTAACCGTTGCAAGGTGATTGATGTAGAACAGCGATTAATTACTCCCGGCCTGATTGACTGTCATACTCATCTGGTTTTTGGTGGTAACCGGGCATCAGAGTGGGAGCAGCGTCTGAATGGTATTTCTTATGCACAAATCAGTGCTAAAGGTGGCGGTATTAATGCTACAGTCAATGCCACCCGGCAAAGCTCAGCCCAACAACTGGAAATCTCGGCTCAAAAGCGGTTGAGTGCATTAATAGCTGAAGGTGTCACAACCATTGAAATGAAATCAGGCTATGGGCTGGATTTGGAGAATGAAGAGAAACAACTGGAGGTTATTCGGATATTAGGGCAGAAAAACTCAATTGAAATCAGCCCGACTCTGCTTTCCGCCCATGCTGTTCCTCCCGAATACAAACATAATCCTGACGCTTATATTGACTTAGTTTGTAACACTATTCTGCCTAATCTTTGGCAAAAACAGTTATTTGAATCTGTGGATGTGTTTTGCGAAAGCGTTGGATTCAGTCTTGAACAGACTAAACGCGTCTTTGATGCGGCCAGAAGATTAAATATTCCCGTCAAAGGCCATGTTGAACAGCTTTCCAATCTGGGTGGAACTGAGCTGGTTGCTGATTATCAGGGCTTATCTGTTGATCACATTGAATATCTGGATGAAAAAGGCGTTCAGGCAATTAGCCGCAGTGGAACGGTTGCCGTTTTATTGCCGGGAGCATTTTATTTTCTGAAAGAGACACAATGCCCTCCGATTGCTTTATTACGTCAGTACCGCGTACCGATGGCGATTTCTACGGATTTTAATCCGGGAACCAGCCCGTTCACGTCACTACGTATGATGATGAATATGGCTTGTGTCCAGTTCGGTCTGACACCGGAAGAAGCATGGCAGGGCGTAACTATTCATGCGGCACGCGCATTAGGCAGAGCGGAAAGCCACGGTCAGATAGCAGCAGGTTATATGGCTGATTTTATTGTTTGGGATGCAAAAGAACCTGTAGATATATTATACGAATTAGGGCGTAACCCGTTGGTTTACCGTGTCTATCGTGGCGTAATTACGCATAATTTTTTGTGAAAAATAAATAATAACGAGGGAAATAACATGAAATTATGGCATCCGACATCAGAAAACATTTGGCATGGGCGTAATGACCTTGCCGAAGCCAATAATGCTTTACGTATGTTCCAGACGATAAAACAACCCGCTGATTTTTCCCCTGAACAATATCCGAATCATATTGCATTGTTGGGTTTTGAATGTGATGAAGGAGTGAAACTCAATCAGGGGCGACCGGGAGCAAAATCAGGGCCTGAGTATTTGCGTCAGTCGCTGGCAAATATGGCGAGCCATGATGGGCATGAATTGCTGGTGGATTTGGGTAATATCCGGGCGAATAGCGGTCAGTTAAGTGAAGCCCAAAGTGCACTGAGTGATGCTGTCTATGCCTGTCAGAGCCAGAAAATGCGTACTCTTATTTTTGGTGGCGGTCATGAAACTGCATTTGCTCATGGTATGGGCATTTATCGTGCGTTTCCAGCACAGCGGATAGGAATCATTAATTTTGATGCGCATCTGGATCTACGCAATGCGCTACAGGCAACGTCAGGCACACCATTCCGCCAGCTTGCTGATTATTGTCATCAGCGACAGCGTCCGTTTAATTACAGCTGTGTGGGTGCCAGTCTGGCCTCAAATACACAAGCTTTATTGGATGAAGCGAATCATCTTGATGTCACTATTATTTGGGATACTCAATGTATTGATTCTATGTTGGATAAGGTTCAACAACAGATACAGGATATGCTGAATCAGGCTGAAATCATCTACATGACGATTGATTTGGACGTGTTACCGATTTGGCAAATGCCGTCAGTTTCAGCTCCGGCTGCGCTAGGTGTTCCGTTAGAGCGTTTATTGTCACTGATCCAGCCGATTTGTCAGAGTAAAAAATTACAGGCTGTTGATCTCGTTGAGCTGAATCCATTGTACGATATTCAGGGTATGGGCGGTAAAGCCGCGGCTCGCCTTGCATGGCAAATAGTGCATTGGTGGAATGGATAATTGGCTCGGGAGTAGGAAGGAATTTATTGTGACCATTGATTTATCAGACAAAATAACTAAGCCCGTACCTTTGTATGCGAAAGTCAAACAATCAATTATTGAAAAAATTCATACCGGGGAGTGGCAACCCCATGACAGAGTGCCTTCAGAATCTGAGTTAGTAAAACAATTTAATTGTAGTCGCATGACAGCAAACAGGGCATTACGGGAACTGACGGCAGAAGGGCTTTTATTCCGTTTACAGGGGGTTGGCTCTTTTGTATCAGAGCCGAAAGGGCAGTCCGCCCTGTTTGAAATTCACAGTATTGCTGATGAGATTGCGGCACGTACCCATCGCCATAACTGCAAAGTATTAAAGCTGGCGGAAGTCACCGCTAATATGACTCAGGCTAAGGAGCTGGGAATAAAAGCAGGTACAGCGGTTTATCACTCAATTATTCTCCATTATGAAAATGATGTGCCCGTACAAATTGAGGATCGTTATGTTAATGCATTAGCGGCACCGGAATATCTTCTGCAGGATTTCCATCAACAGACTGCCCATGATTACTTATCGATAGTGGCACCGCTTACGGAGGGAGAACATATTGTAGAAGCTGTTGCCGGTGATGCCCGCTCCTGTCGTTTACTGCAAATAGAGGAAAATTCTCCCTGTTTATTAATCAGTCGCCGAACTTGGTCGAAAGAACATATAGTTTCCAGTGCCAGATTATTATTTCCCGGTCACCGTTATAAGTTGAAAGGGCGTTTTAGCTCGTGAATTGACGTTTATGATTGGTTTTCTCTGTACTCAAAAATCTCCTCTTTGCTTTATGCATGAGAGGAGAAGGTAACAAAAATGTAAAGCATATGTGATGTAAAACACAAAATCAGCAAAATCCCTTTCTGAGATTCTGCGAGTAAATTATAAACATCCTATTGATCTTCAATAAAAAAGAAAAATAACAAAATTATTGACTTTATCTCCGTCACATTTTTGCCTATTGAATATACATGTATATACAACTATACAGTTAATAAATTTTCATAAATATGAAAAAGGAAAAACTGTGACAACGCAAAATAATAAATTCAGTAATGCGGTTATCCGTGCTCCCAGAGGTACAAAACTCACAGCAAAAAGCTGGCTGACAGAAGCCCCGCTTCGCATGCTTATGAACAATCTTGATCCTGACGTTGCAGAAAATCCCCATGAGCTGGTGGTTTATGGTGGTATTGGTCGCGCCGCCAGAAATTGGAAATGTTATGAAAAGATTGTTGAGGCTCTGAAAAACCTTGAGAGCAACGAGACATTACTGGTTCAGTCAGGCAAACCCGTCGGCGTTTTCAAAACACATGAAAATGCTCCCCGTGTACTGATTGCCAACTCAAATCTGGTTCCTCACTGGGCAACGTGGGAACACTTTAATGAACTGGATGCCAAGGGATTAGCGATGTACGGCCAGATGACAGCCGGCAGCTGGATATATATCGGCAGTCAGGGAATTGTACAGGGTACTTATGAAACATTTGTCGAAGCAGGGCGTCAGCACTATAACGGTGATTTGACCGGTCGCTGGGTTCTGACAGCCGGATTAGGTGGTATGGGAGGGGCGCAGCCTCTGGCCGCAACACTGGCAGGTGCTTCATCACTGAATATAGAATGTCAGCAAAGCCGGATTGATTTTCGTTTACGTACTCAGTACGTGGATGAGCAGGCCGCAGATCTGGATGATGCACTGGCACGTATTGAGCGCTATACCCGCGAAGGTAAAGCAGTATCAATAGCATTATGTGGTAACGCGGCAGAGATTTTACCAGAACTGGTTCGCCGTGGTGTTCGCCCTGATATGGTGACAGACCAGACCAGTGCTCATGATCCATTACACGGTTATTTGCCGGTAGGATGGACATGGGAAGAGTATTGCCGTCGGGCTGAAACTGAGCCGGAACACGTTGTTCAGGCTGCAAAAGCATCGATGGCACAGCATGTAGCCGCGATGCTGGACTTCCAGAAACAAGGTATCCCTACTTTTGATTACGGCAATAATATCAGGCAGATGGCGAAGGAAATGGGTGTTGAAAATGCCTTTGATTTCCCCGGATTTGTTCCTGCTTATATCCGCCCGCTCTTCTGTCGTGGCATAGGCCCTTTCCGTTGGGCGGCACTTTCTGGCGACCCTCAGGATATTTATAAAACAGATGCCAAAGTAAAAGAACTATTGCCGGATGACAACCATCTGCATCGCTGGCTGGATATGGCTCGCGAACGCATCAGCTTTCAGGGACTGCCAGCACGTATTTGCTGGGTAGGGCTGGGTGATCGCGCCAAACTGGGTCTGGCTTTCAATGAAATGGTTCGTAATGGCGAACTTTCAGCGCCAATAGTGATCGGACGTGACCATCTGGATTCAGGCTCAGTAGCAAGCCCTAACCGTGAAACCGAATCAATGAAAGATGGCTCTGACGCAGTATCTGACTGGCCATTGCTGAATGCCCTGTTAAATACAGCCAGTGGAGCAACATGGGTATCGCTGCATCACGGCGGCGGGGTTGGTATGGGATTCTCCCAGCACTCTGGCATGGTCATTGTCTGTGATGGTTCAGATGAAGCAGCGGAGCGCATTGCCCGGGTACTCCATAATGATCCGGCGACAGGTGTTATGCGCCATGCAGATGCAGGTTATGAACTGGCAATTCAATGTGCAGAAGAACAAGGGCTGAATTTACCCATGCTCAATACCCGAAAAGAAGACACTCAAGCGGCAGAAATAAAATAAGGAGCGTTACTAATATGAAATATATCACTATCCATCCGGGAAAAATGACGCTTGAAGAGTTACGCCATATCTATCAGCATCCGGTACAAATAACGTTAGATGAGCAATGCTTTGCGGCGATAGAGAACAGTGTTGAATGTGTTAACCGCATCATTAACGAAAACAGAACTGCTTACGGAATTAATACGGGTTTTGGATTACTGGCAAATACCCGAATTGCAGAACAGGATTTAGAAGAACTGCAACGTTCGATTGTTATGTCACATGCGGCGGGTGTTGGTGAACCGTTGCCGGATGAAATTGTCCGTTTGATGGTTGTATTAAAAATTAACAGTTTAGCCCGTGGTTACTCAGGTATCCGTCTGGAAGTGATTCAAGCCTTGATAGCATTGGTGAATGCCGAAGTTTACCCTTGTATTCCGGCTAAAGGGTCGGTCGGGGCTTCTGGTGATTTGGCTCCGCTGGCACATATGAGCCTGTTATTGCTGGGTGAGGGCAAAGCCCGTTATCGCGGGGAATGGTTGCCGGCAAAAGAAGCCCTGGCAAAAGCGGGTCTTCAGCCATTTACACTGGTCGCAAAAGAGGGACTGGCATTACTGAACGGCACTCAGACTTCAACGGCATTTGCCCTGAAAGGCTTGTTTGCAGCGGAAGAATTACTGGCATCAGCCGTTGTGTGTGGCGCTTTATCTGTTGAAGCGGCTCTGGGTTCCCGTAAGCCATTTGACGCACGTATTCATGAAGTCCGCGGGCAGCAGGGGCAAATTGATGTTGCAGCTTTGTACCGGTTTGTATTGGAAGAGAAAAGTGACATTTCTGCCTCCCACGAAAACTGCCCGAAAGTTCAGGACCCTTATTCACTGCGTTGCCAGCCTCAGGTCATGGGTGCTTGCCTGACCCAAATTCGCCATGCTGCTGATGTCATTATGGTTGAGGCTAATGCTGTTTCTGATAACCCACTGGTTTTCACTGAGCAGGACGAAGTAATTTCCGGCGGGAATTTCCATGCTGAACCTGTCGCGATGGCATCGGATAATCTGGCTCTTGCGCTGGCGGAGATTGGTGCACTGGCAGAACGGCGGATTGCTCTGCTGATGGATAGCAATATGTCTCAGTTGCCTCCGTTTCTGGTCAAAAACAGCGGTGTGAACTCTGGATTTATGATTGCTCAGGTAACCGCAGCTGCACTGGCAAGTGAAAATAAGGCGTTAGCACATCCTTCCAGTGTTGACAGCCTGCCGACGTCAGCGAATCAGGAAGATCATGTTTCTATGGCACCGGCAGCAGGTCGTCGCTTGTGGGAAATGGCGGATAACGTCAGGGGTATTCTGGCAATTGAATGGCTGACGGCATGTCAGGGCATCGATTTCCGTGAAGGGTTAAAGAGTAGCCCGACGCTTGAGAAAGCCCGTCATATTCTGCGTAATAAAGTGAAGTATTACGATAAAGACCGTTTTTTCGCACCGGATATTGAGGCAGCTATCCAGTTATTGGCAGAACAGCAACTTTCTGCATTATTACCGGCAGATAAGATCCTGCCGATTGGTAATATCCTGAAAAACCACATAAACTAAATCGTCTGAAGGCCGGTTTTCCCGGCCTTATCGTTGTATTTATCTTTCACATCTAATAATAAAAGAAATAGGGATAAATCATGCAAAACACCTCACAACTCAAGCGTGGGCTAAGTGTTCGTCATATTCGGTTTATGGCACTGGGGTCGGCAATTGGTACCGGGCTTTTTTATGGTTCTGCGGGAGCTATTCAGGCCGCAGGGCCGGCGGTATTGCTGGCGTATATTATCGGAGGAGCCGCTGTTTTTATGGTTATGCGGGCATTGGGGGAAATGGCGGTTCATAACCCTGTACCCGGTTCATTCTCTCATTATGCCAGCCATTATCTGGGGCCGCTGGCGGGTTTTCTGACCGGATGGACTTATGTCTTTGAAATGCTGGTGGTCTGTCTGGCGGATGTCACGGCATTTGGCCTCTATATGAAATTCTGGTTTCCCCATGTTGATCAATGGATTTGGGTTCTCGGTATCGTCTTGTTTATTGGGGCGATAAATCTGTGTAACGTTAAAGTTTTTGGTGAGATGGAATTCTGGCTTTCCATCATAAAAGTGGTTGCTATCATTGCCATGATTGTCGGTGGTTTTGCAATCATGATGTTCGGATTTAATCAGGGAACCGACCATGCAACTGGTTTATCAAATCTCTGGGAACATGGCGGCTTTATGCCGAACGGCGTTACCGGGATCATTGCTTCATTTACCGTTGTGATGTTTGCATTTGGTGGTATTGAAGTTATCGGCATTACCGCCAGTGAAGCGAAAAATCCGACATATTCTATCCCAAGAGCCATCAATGCTGTTCCTGTGCGTATTCTGTTGTTTTATGTTCTTACCCTGTTTGTTCTGATGTGTATTTATCCGTGGAATCAGGTTGGTCAGAATGGCAGCCCATTCGTGCAAATTTTCTCCAGCCTAAACTTCAACTACGCTGCCCATATTCTGAATCTTGTCGTTATTACAGCGGCAATTTCAGCTATCAACAGTGATATTTTTGGTGCCGGACGGATGATGTATGGCATGGCGCAGAAAAAGCAGGCACCTGCTTTTTTCAACAAACTGACAAAACATGGTGTGCCGTGGGTGACTGTATTGGTGATGTCAGTCATTTTGCTGGTCGGTGTATGGTTGAATTATATATTACCGGAAGAAATCTTCTTGATTATCGCTTCTATCGCAACCTTTGCCACGGTATGGGTATGGCTGATGATTCTGTTATCGCAATACATGATGCGTCGGAAAATGCCTGTGGAAGAAGCTGAACAACTGCAATTTCCTGTACCGTTCTGGCCGATAGCGCCAATGCTGACAATCGCATTTATGGCATTTATCATAGTGGTGCTGGGTTATTTCCCGCATACACGTGTTGCGTTATATGTGGGGATCGGTTGGGTAGCATTACTGACCGCCTGCTATTTCCTGTGGGTCAAGACATCGGGTGAGAAAAAAGCCTGATTAATAAAAAAGATAGTGTTTATGAAAGCCATCTTGTCAGAGCAGGATGGCTTTTATGTTTTTGTCGAACTCACATATGCTTTTCACCTGAAATAATTCACATGCTCAGATAGCTGATTTGTGGCGGGGATCGTGGCAAACTAGCAGACTTAATATTCTTGAGGTTTAGAGGTGCTTGTGGATAAGATTTTTGTAGATGAAGCCGTCGCGGAGCTGCATACCATTCAGGATATGCTGCGCTGGGCAACCAGCCGTTTCAGTGCAGCCGGCATCTATTATGGTCATGGGACAGATAACCCATGGGATGAGGCTTTGCAATTGGTTCTTCCAACATTGCACCTGCCTATCGATATACCAGAAAACATGATGGCATCCCGCCTGACGACAACGGAGCGTCATCGTATTGCTGAATGTGTTCAGCGTCGTATCAATGATCGCATTCCGATCGCTTACCTGACTAACCGTGCATGGTTCTGTGGGCATGAGTTTTATGTTGATGATCGGGTTCTGGTACCACGTTCACCTATTGGTGAGTTGATTAACAATCAATTTGCAGGGTTGCTACCACAAGAGCCATCAACCATTCTGGATCTGTGCACCGGAAGCGGTTGTATTGCGATTGCGTGTGCTCATGCTTTCCCTGAGGCAGAAGTTGATGCAGTTGATATTTCTGCTGATGCCTTAGCTGTGACAGAACAGAATATTGAAAACCATGCTCTGTTACATCGTGTCATACCAATCCGCTCTGATATGTTCCGCGATATGCCTCCGATGAAATACGATCTTATCGTGACTAATCCACCTTATGTGGATGAAGAAGATATGAGTGACTTGCCGGATGAATTTCATCGTGAACCGGAGCTGGGTCTGGCTGCGGGAGTGGATGGGCTGGATCTGGTTCGTCGTATTCTTGCGACCGCCCCGGATTTCCTGACAGAAGAGGGTGTGCTGATATGTGAAGTCGGTAATAGCATGGTTCACCTGATCGGACAGTATCCTGATGTACCATTCACATGGCTGGAATTTGAACATGGCGGCGGTGGCGTCTTCATGCTGACTCGTAGCCAGTTAGTCGAATATCACGAACATTTTCACCTGTTCAAAGATTAAAGTTCGTTACACACAATATTAATCCCAATGGTTAAAGTGTTCTTTAGCACATTTTATGCCCGATAAACTTCAAGCTATACACAATGGATTTCAAGATACGTCGCCAACAAAGAGGCAACTTGAAAGACGAAGTGTATACAACGGGTAATATGAGGTGAGTCCTTATATTTCCCCGCATCTTGAAGTTGAATTGGTATAGTTAAATAAAACGGGTGAAATAAATTATGCTTTAACCATTTGTTAGTTTATTGTTATTTAACATCTAATCTTAATACATAAGAAATAATGGCAGGATAGGTATGGCAGGCAACAGTATTGGACAGTTTTTCCGTGTCACCACATTTGGTGAATCTCACGGTCTTGCATTGGGTGGAATTGTTGATGGTGTTCCACCTGGTATTGTTATTTCGGAAGCCGATTTGCAAATTGATCTGGACAGGCGTCGTCCCGGGACTTCCCGTTATACCACTCAGCGCCGTGAACCCGATGAGGTTCGCATACTTTCTGGTGTTTTTGAGGGAGTAACAACCGGAACCAGTATTGGCTTATTAATTGAAAACACCGATCAACGCTCGCAAGACTACAGTGCTATCAAAGATGTTTTCCGTCCCGGTCATGCAGATTATACCTATGAACAAAAATATGGATTGCGCGATTATCGCGGAGGTGGACGTTCATCTGCCCGCGAAACTGCAATACGTGTTGCTGCAGGAGCGATTGCCAAAAAATATTTATTCGAAAAACATGGTATTCGTGTCCGTGCCTGCCTGACTCAGATGGGAGATATTCACTGCGAAATGAAAGACTGGGATCTGGTTGAGCAGAACCCATTTTTCTGTCCTGATGAAAGTAAATTAACTCAGCTTGACGAATTATTACGTGCCCTGAAGAAAGAAGGGGATTCCATTGGGGCCAGAGTGACCGTTGTGGCTGAAAATGTTCCGGCTGGATTAGGAGAACCGGTTTTTGACCGTCTGGATGCCGACATTGCCCATGCGCTAATGAGCATTAATGCTGTGAAAGGCGTAGAAATTGGTGATGGTTTTGGCGTAATTGGCCTGCGTGGCAGCGAAAACAGGGATGAAATCACCTCTCAGGGTTTTACCAGTAACCATGCGGGCGGCATTTTGGGTGGGATCAGTAGTAGTCAGCCTATTGTTGCCCACATTGCGCTGAAACCGACATCCAGCATTATGGTTTCAGGTAAAACAATTAATCGGCAGGGCGAAGAAGTGGATATGGTTACACGGGGTCGGCATGATCCTTGTGTTGGTATCCGCGCAGTGCCTATTGCAGAGGCGATGATGGCGATTGTCCTGATGGATCATCTGCTGCGCCAGAGAGCACAATGTGCTGATGTGTCACCTTCGCTTCCAAGCTGGTGAACCAGAAGTTCAATAAATATGAACAGGTGCCGAAAGACACTGTGATATCGGATAAGCAATTTTCTGGTGAAATACATCATGGAATGGTCATTACTGGGTCCGGAAGTTTATGGTTTTCTCTTTTTAGTTGCTCTGGTTGCAGGTTTTATCGATTCAATAGCAGGTGGTGGCGGGTTGTTAACGATCCCCGCTTTATTATCCACAGGTATTACGCCGGTTCAGGCACTGGCAACAGGGAAACTTCAGGCTGTAGGTAGTTCACTCTCTGCCAGCCTGTATTTTATCCGCCGGGGGATCGTAAGCTTACATTCTCAACGATTTGCCATCACGATGACGGTTTTGGGCGGAATGTCAGGCGCATTACTGGTTCAGTTCGTATCACCGGATTTACTGCGCTATGCCTTACCGGTTCTGGTTATGATTATCGGCCTTTACTTCCTGTTGGTACCCAATATAGGTGCAGAAGATAGACCGCGCCGTCTGGGGCCGATTGCATTTGGTTGCCTTGCCGGGGGAGGAATCGGATTTTACGATGGTGTATTCGGGCCGGGAACCGGCTCTTTTCTGGCACTTTCTTACGTCATGCTCTGTGGTTACAATCTGGCTAAGGCAACTGCACATGCAAAAGTGCTGAATTGCGCAGCTAATCTCGGTGCATTAGTTTTCTTTATTCTTGGCGGGCAGGTTTTATGGCTGCTGGGTTTTGTTATGCTGGCCGGTCAGATGATTGGAGCACGCTTAGGAGCCGGTTTGGTATTAAGCAGAGGGCAGAAATTGATTCGTCCGATGCTGGTAACCATCTCTTTTTTAATGAGCATCAAATTGCTTCATGAACAGCATGGTGAAACCATCCGTTCCTGGCTGGCATTTTATTTTTAATTTTTAGGATTGTATTAATAAATGGCTGAACATCATTATCAACAACTAATTGAAATTTTTGATAATTGCTTTAGCGATGACTATAACACCCGTTTGATCAAAGGCGATGATGAGCCAATTTATCTACCCGCAGATGATAGAGAAGTTTATAACCGGGTAGTATTTGCCCACGGCTTTTACGCCAGCGGTTTACATGAAATTTCCCATTGGTGCATTGCAGGTACAGAGCGTCGTAAATTGGTTGATTTTGGTTATTGGTATTGTCCCGATGGCCGCGATGCTCAAACTCAGGCTGAATTTGAAAAAGTCGAAATTAAACCTCAGGCATTAGAGTGGCTATTCTGTATGGCTGCTGGCTTTCCGTTCAACATTAGTTGCGATAATCTGGACGGTGATTTTGAGCCGGATCGTTTTACTTTTCAGCGGAAAGTTCATGCTCAGGTTATTGCATACCTTGAAAATGGAATCCCCCTACGCGCGGCGCGCTTTATTCGTGCCCTGCAATCGTTTTACAATACCCCTCCACTAAAGGCAGAACATTTTCCTGACCCGGAAAATCCTTTTGCTAACTGATTTGATTTTTGAGGAAAAACAATGCTCGCAGAGTTTGAAACACGCATTCTGGCACAGATAGATGACATGGTTGAATATGCCAGTGATGACGAATTATTTGCTGGTGGATACCTGCGCGGGCATCTGACGCTGGCCGTTGCTGAACTGGAGCTGGAAGGTGCTAATACGATTGAACAGCTTCATCAGCGTGTAGAGGAAAGCGTTCAGAAAGCAATTAAGGCTGGTGAATTGACACCACCGGATCAGGTTTTGATTTTATCCACCTGGAAAAAGCTATTGGATAGCGCGAGAGCATGATGTATTGACGCTATTTTGAGGGTTGTTTTACAGCCCTCTCTTACATAGAAATGCGTAGCGCTTCGCAATTAATGATAAATAACAGATAATCTTAAATATTGAATGTTCTTTTATGAAAGAAATAAAGTAAAATCATTGGGTAGTGTAAGATTTTATTTTTATATATTAAAGTTACGTGC
>NZ_CAWQMW010000150.1:0-28911 GCF_963895965.1 Xenorhabdus sp. PB30.3
TGGCTTCATATATTCAGGTATTGGACGAATGATTTTCTCACCTGTCTTGCTATTTTCTTTTGGGACAGTCCATAACATAGAATTCAAATTCCATTCTGAACATTTAGATAATCTAATCTCTCTCGTCCGGCAACCAAATATAATCAAAATTTTCAATAAATTATTATAATAGGGCAGGTAGCTTCCTGATCTTATAGATTCCCATAATTGACCAAGTTCATTATCTTCTAAATAACGCTGGCCTTTAGTTTGTTTTTTTCCGACATCAGAAATAGTCAAATCATCCAATACATGGCTAATTGCATATCTTCTTACACGGCAAAATTTTAGAGCTTGTTTGCATAATTGAAGCATCCCGCCAGCAGCTACAGGAGCTTCCTTTTTCATTTTATCAAAGCATTGTAGCCAATATGTTATTTCACAGTCAGATAATGCCATTTCACCAATATAGAGATAAATATGCTTTTCTAATTGGCGAATGAGGGCATCAATATTGGCTCGATTGTCTCTGCCATAGTGTTCAATCCAATACTCAATGGCGTCTTTTACGGTGACTGGTTTTAATGATTCCTGCATCGTTAAATTAAATTGCAGCTTTGGATCTTTACCGGATGCCAACCAGTTACGGCATTTATCCCGTGTTTCACGGGCTTGCTTGAGGGGCATATCAGGGTAGCGCCCAATGGTGAGACGATTTAACTTTTTTCCATCAAGTCGGTAGGTAAAGACCCAGCTAATACCACCAACTTTAGAGGCTTTTGCACTCAATCCAGCGCCATCGGCAAAAAATTCAATCTTATTCCTTTCTTTTCCGTGTAGGGTTTTAAGTTTTTTATCACTGAGCTTGTTTAATTCGGCAGCCATGATCATTAAAGATATTTATATAATTGTTTATACATAGTGTGCTGCAAGAGAGGTAAAACGTCAATAAGCACTGGAACAATATACAGGTAGGTAAATAATTAATCATTTGATTTTAAAATAAAAACAATAATCATAGACAAACATCGAAACATTAAACTAATATATATTAGCTATATTCATTTCTGCTTTCATTCTGGTTAGTTTATGGCTATAGGCAGTATACCTGTTAGTATCAATGAACGCATTTTCATATTGATTCCGAAATGAAAGTAGTGATTATTGACATTAAACTGATTGCTTATTAAACAGGCTGGCTAACTATGGAAATTAGGGTATTTCGGCAAGAAGATTTTGAAGCCGTTATCACACTTTGGGAGCGTTGTGATCTGATTAATCCCGGTGATGATCCGGAACTCGATATTGAGCGTAAATTAACTCATGATGCTGATTTATTTCTGGTTGCCGAAGTGGCGGGAGAAGTTGTTGGGACTGTAATGGGTGGCTACGATGGGCATCGTGGTCATGTTTATTATTTAGGTGTTCACCCCGAATACAGAGGGAGAGGTATTGCTAATGCATTGGTTTCCCGTCTTGAGAAAAAATTATTAGCGAGAGGTTGCCCTAGTATTCTAATTATGGTCCCAGAAGAGAATGATGCCACCATTTGTATGTGTGAAAAAATGGAATATGATTATTGGGGACAGGAACATACTGTCTTTAATAAGCGTCTGATTATTGATTGAATATTTAAGGTAAATGGCTGAGAAATATTATGTTGTTCGGCCATGAGCTGTACCTTTATATAAAAAACTCAATAATTTCCTCGCTGTTTTTTTTATCACATGATGAAGTTTGAATTTATATTTACTTTCTGCAATGAGGTTTTTTGATATTAAATAATTTTTACGTTCAATTTCTGGCGTAATCAAAATCTGAATTTTTCCATTGCTATCTTTAAGGAAATAATAATGATATTTAATTGGTAATTCAGGTTTTTTTATTAAGATACGCCAGTTGATTAAAGGAAGATTACAGACTTTATTATCCTTTATATTCCCGGGTGTCTTTTCACTTTCCTGAATTATAATGTCTTTTTTTATATCATTTGTTAGATATAGCATTTGAGGTATTGCTGTTTTTGTCATATCCCTTGTTGTTACAAAACTGTTTGTTACAGTAGGGATATCCAGAAAATCAATAAATGTTGGGATCATTGCCGCCACCACGCACTTTCACCATTGGTTTATATTTATTCCATAATCCGATATGATATCTATCTATTTGTAAATAATTGCTCAATGGACTTATAAAACTGTATTTTTATCTGTCTTTTTATATACCTCTGTATTAAGGAGGTTATTCACTCTTAACTTGCTGTTTTTGAATGATATCAATAATAAGATGTTAGGATAGACAAAGGTAATGAATTGTAATGAAAAGATATTTTTTATTTAGCCTGTTATTTAAAAAAAGAATTATGGCGTTCAGTGGCCTGATAGGTAGTTCATTGTTATTAACTGCCTGTGCAGGAACATCTGGGCTTTCATGGTCTTCCCTGTCTCCTTTAAATTGGTTTAGCCGTACTCTGGAGGTATCTGAACAGGGGGTAGGGGAAATCAATAAACAAACAGATATGAAATTATCTGCCATTCAGCAGGGGTTGGATAACAGATATCGCCTGCGTAGTGGTATGGAGATGAAAAATGGCAAATTTTTCAGTGTAATACAGGGTATAGAGGGAGATCAGGTCAGAATTGAATTATCGGGTCTGAATCATGGAAAGGTGGCTCATATTATCATTCTGGATGAAGGGATTAAGACCACTTGGGGAACAAAAATAGGTACATCTTTCTCTACGCTGTATGACAAAGCTTATGGTGCCTGCCAGCGTTCCGACGACATAATAACTACGCAGCAGGAGATTGTCTGTGTTGCTCCCCAAAGCCGAAATATCAGTTACGTATTTACGGGAACATGGAATGGTTCGGAAGAATTGCTCCCTCCTGATGATGTGCTGAAAACATGGAACATTTCCCGCATTATCTGGAAAGCCAACTAAAAGATATATCTAATAAATTTCAAATTATTGTGGCGGCAAGGGAGCGCTGCCAATAAAGAGATAATTTGAACGATGGAGGTTATACAGGAAATATTTTAATCAAGTCAATATTCCGGTCGACAAAATCAGCTCCAGTATGTCAGGTGTTAATTCTCCCAGCCCTCAGTTAATAACCCTTTATTTTTTATAGCTTATCTCGTTTCATCATTTCTCATAAAAATTCGGTATATAAAACAGGAGGTAGTTAACTATCCTGTTATAAATATTCTGGATACAGTATGGATAAATTATTGTTAAAAACAGTCATTAAAA
Organism: Xenorhabdus sp. PB30.3; assembly: GCF_963895965.1. Lineage (NCBI taxonomy): Bacteria > Pseudomonadati > Pseudomonadota > Gammaproteobacteria > Enterobacterales > Morganellaceae > Xenorhabdus > Xenorhabdus sp. PB30.3. Next base: position 3,236 of record NZ_CAWQMW010000150.1, read on the forward strand.
AATTCTTGCTGAATAGCTTGATGGGTAAGGTTTGAATGAAGCTTGTGGTCGAGTTACTGGGTAATTCTGATAAAAATTTACTTCAACACTGGCAATGTGTGGGAGCAGCTTTGAGAAATGGGTGCCAATAATGTTTGTTGCATCCAGTAAACGAGTATTACCCGGATTTGGACTGAGTCTGGGTTGTAGCCTGCTTTATACTTGCCTGATCCTGCTATTGCCGCTAAGCGCATTAGTCATACAGCTTTCCAGCATGACATGGGAACAATATTGGCAGGTCATTGCGAATCCACAGGTTGTCGCAGCTTATCAGGTGACTTTATTGGCGGCGGCTGTCGCCAGCTTATTCAATATGTTTTTTGGAATGCTAATGGCGTGGATACTTACCCGCTATCGTTTTCCGGGGCGCAATCTGCTTGATGGATTAATGGATTTACCCTTTGCATTACCAACAGCAGTCGCTGGGCTGACTCTGGCAACTCTGTTTTCTACAACCGGATGGTATGGTTCTTGGCTTGCTCATTTTGATATTAAAGTCGCCAATACCTGGCTGGGGATTGCGGTTGCGATGGCATTTACCAGCCTGCCTTTTGTTGTTCGTACCGTTCAGCCGGTACTCGAAGAATTAGGCCCTGAATATGAAGAAGCTGCTCAGACATTAGGGGCGAGTCGCTGGCAGACTTTTCGGCGGGTTATTTTGCAGGAAGTCTCTCCTGCATTGATAGCAGGCACAGTGCTCTCTTTCACTCGTAGTCTGGGAGAATTCGGCGCAGTTATTTTTATTGCGGGTAATATTGCGTGGCAAACCGAAGTAGCTTCCCTGATGATTTTCGTCCGGTTGCAGGAGTTTGATTATCCCGCTGCCAGCGCGATTGCTTCAGTTATTCTTGCGGTATCACTGTTATTGCTGTTTAGCGTTAACTTATTACAAAGTCGCTTTGGTAAGCGGATCGGGGGACGTTAGTGGCTGATTTTTCTGAATACACGCAGATGATGCGTCCCTCAATAAACTGGGGGAAATGGTTCCTGATTGGGGCGGGAGTGGTTATTTCCATCCTGTTTCTGGTCATTCCGATAGCGTGGATTTTTCTGACTGCTTTTTCACAGGGAATCGATATTCTCACCCAGAATCTTGTTGACCCCGATATGCTCCATGCTATTTGGCTGACTGTCTTGATCGCGCTTATTACAGTTCCTATTAATCTGGTTTTTGGAGTAGTCACTGCATGGCTGGTAACCCGCTTCCAATTTCCCGGCAGACAATTGTTGCTGACATTAATTGATATTCCATTCGCCGTTTCACCTGTTGTGGCTGGGTTGCTTTATCTGCTGTTTTACGGTGCTAACGGTTGGGTGGGGGAATGGCTGGGAGACTATGACATCCAGCTAATGTTTTCATGGCCGGGTATGGTTCTGGTCACGGTATTTGTTACATGCCCATTCGTTGTCCGTGAATTGGTGCCGGTAATGCTGAGTCAGGGCAGTCAGGAGGATGAAGCGGCAATATTATTAGGGGCTTCTGGCTGGCAAATGTTCTGGCGTGTGACATTGCCGAATATTCGTTGGGCATTGCTGTATGGCATTGTTTTAACTAATGCCCGGGCAATTGGTGAATTTGGTGCGGTATCTGTGGTATCCGGCGCAATCAGAGGGGAAACATATACTTTACCTTTGCAGGTTGAACTGCTTTATCAGGATTACAACACTGTTGGTGCATTTGTGGCGGCGGCTTTATTGGCAGTTATGGCGATTATTACCCTGATTGTTAAAAGTGCCTTGCAGTTGCGTTTGAGTCATTTGAATCGCCAGTAAATGAAGGTCGGGAGCAGGATATGAGTATTGAAATCAGCAAAATCAGTAAATCTTTTGGTCGTGTTCAGATACTGAATGATATATCACTGAATATTGAATCTGGTGAAATGGTTGCTTTGCTTGGCCCATCCGGCTCCGGCAAGACGACTTTACTGAGGATTATTGCCGGACTTGAACAACAGAGTGCGGGGCAACTTAAGTTTCACGGTAAGGATGTCAGTCAGGTACATGCAAAAGATCGGCAAGTTGGTTTTGTTTTTCAGCATTATGCTCTGTTTCGTCATATGAGCGTGTTTGATAACGTTGCTTTTGGCTTAACTGTACTTCCCCGGCGCCAGCGACCTGAACGAGAGGCACTGCGTCGCAAGGTCATGTCGTTACTTGATATGGTGCAATTATCCCACCTTGTAGATCGCTATCCGTCACAGCTTTCTGGTGGACAGAAACAGCGAGTGGCTTTGGCAAGGGCACTCGCTGTTGAACCTCAGATCCTCTTACTGGATGAGCCATTTGGTGCTCTGGATGCGCAGGTTCGAATGGAATTACGCCGTTGGTTACGCCAGCTTCATGAAGAATTGCAATTTACCAGTGTGTTTGTCACTCATGATCAGGAAGAGGCAATGGAAGTTGCTGATCGGATTGTAGTGATGAACCAAGGTGCTATCGAGCAGGTTGGCACGCCACAGCAGGTATGGAAAGAGCCGGAAAGCCGTTTTGTGATGGAATTCATGGGCGAAGTGAATCAGTTACATGGTGAGATTAAAGGCTCTCAGTTGTGGGTTGGCGGAAAAACTTTTCCACTGGAGGTGGCACCATTGCATCAGGGAAGTGTTGATGTATTCTTGCGACCGTGGGAGATGGACCTCAGTAAACAACAAACATCATCCTGCCCTTTGCCTGTTAAAGTGACGGAAGTTAATCCACGAGGGCATTTTTCGCTGTTGTCTGTCCAGCCTGTTGGTTGGGGAGACGAGAGTTTATCGGTTATCTGGTCGGATAGCTCATCAATTCCAGTTCGTGGCAGCCAGTATTTTATGGGAGGCAAAGGTGCCCGCCTGTATGAAGGAAATTCACCATTAAAAGTATTAAAACTCGCTGAATCTGCTTAATTTTTCATTATTCTCATAACCCCTGGGTTTCCCCTGCTTTCTACAAGAAAACAGGGGTTTTTTATTTAGAGCTTGCGACAGTTTTCTGAATACGATTATTCTGTTGCCTATTCTCATATGTGATTCAGGTAATGCAGTGGCAAGCTTAGAAAATTTTATCGGTAATACTCCGTTGGTGAAATTACAACGAGTTACTGAAAGTATTGATGCAGAAATTTGGGTGAAACTTGAGGGCAATAATCCTGCTGGCTCTGTAAAAGACAGGGCCGCTCTCTCAATGATCCAACAAGCCGAACTACGGGGAGAAATTTCACCGGGAGATGTCCTGATTGAAGCCACGAGTGGTAATACGGGCATTGCATTGGCTATGATTGCAGCAGTAAAAGGTTATCGGCTTAAGCTACTGATGCCTGAAAATATGAGCCTTGAACGTCAGGCATCAATGCGGGCTTATGGCGCTGAATTAATTTTAGTCAGTAAAGAACTGGGTATGGAAGGCGCCAGAGATTTAGCACAGCAAATGGAGCTGAATGGCGAAGGAAAGGTGCTTGATCAATTTAATAATACAGATAATTCGCTGGCACACTTCAAGACAACAGGCCCGGAAATTTGGCAGCAAACGCAAGGGCGTATTACCCATTTTGTCTCCAGTATGGGCACAACCGGCACTATTACCGGAGTGAGCCGTTACCTGAAATTTCAGTCGGATAATATACAAACCATAGGATTACAGCCGGCAGAAAACAGTCATATTCCCGGTATTCGGCGCTGGTCACCAGCATATATGCCCGGAATTTACCAAAAAGATCTGGTGGATCAAATACTGGATATTACTCAGAGTGAGGCGGAAACGATGATGCGGTTGCTGGCACAGAAAGAGGGTATTTTCTGTGGGGTTAGCTCCGGCGGAGCCGTTTCCGGAGCGTTACGTATCGCGGCTGAAAATCCGGGAGCCGTGATTGCGGTAATTATTTGTGATCGCGGCGATAGATATTTATCTACAGGCGTTTTTAATTAACTTTTTTATTTACTGAATCTAACTTAGTGAGTAAAGGTTATGTCCTTATTTTCAAAAACGATCACTGACTATTGGCAGTCTTCATTATTAAATGGAGAAATTATTTATAGTGATGATGTTCTTACTGTCGCTATTAATGCAAGACTGGCAGAGGAGGAGCGTGTGATGGTGCTGGAAACTATTGATGGTCAAGTTATATCAGTGATGACTCCAGCACTGGCTGAAAAAGCAGGGCTTTATCATCAGGACGAAATGTCTGAATCCACTTTTCGCCAGAAATTACATGAAGCAGCTATTACTCTCCATGGTGCAGATTATATTTTTTATTTTTCAGAAGAAGAAAAGAAAAAATTATTGCAGGAAAATATTGGTAGTACGTTACGTCAGCTAGTGGAAAAAGAAGATGGAGAGGTTTTCTCAACGTTTCAGTCTGCTGCTTCTGAGGAGGATTTGGATAATGCTTATGTTGAGCTGGATCACTGGGCTGTGTTCGGCTCTTTTGAACAAGACGATCTGATTTGTGCTGCCAGTATGTACCCGTGGGACGATGCGCTTATTGCTGATATGGGGGTTCTGACTTTAGAACCTTTCAGAGGAAAGGGCCATGCCAGACAAGTTGTACGTGCAATCAGTAAATATGCTTATATTCAGGGATATGAGCCTCAATACCGATGCCAGATTGATAATTTTGCGTCTTCGGCATTGGCAAAGTCTGTGGGATTGATGTTGTTTGGCAAATGGGAAATGGTTTCTCCTGATTCAATTAACTAATAAAGAAATCGCCTCTGTTTTATCATTTAACCCGATAAAACAGAGGCGACCCATAACAGCTTACCAGTGATGTATTCAGCTACTTCTTAATTCGCATGATAACAGATTCACCAACGACCACTGATCCACTGACTTTAGATAATTCTTTGATTTCATCCATGTTAGAGATAACAACAGGAGTTAAGGTTGACTTGGCTCTTTCTTCCAGAAACGCTAAATCAAACTCTAAAACCAAATCACCTTTCTGTACCCGCTGGCCCTCTTCGGCAATCCGTTTAAAGCCTTCACCTTTCAGTTCAACGGTATCAATACCGAAGTGAACGAAAAGCTCTATCCCGTTATCAGATTCGATGGAAAAAGCGTGATTAGTTTCGAAGATTTTACCAATGGTGCCATCAACAGGGGAGACAATCTTATTACCTGTAGGCTTGATAGCGATACCATCACCTACAATTTTTTCCGCAAAAACAACATCCGGAACATCTTCGATATTAACTATCTCACCTGATAATGGGGCGATAATTTCAATACTGCCGCTGTTCTTTTTATCATCTGAAACTAATGATTTCAGTTTATCAAGCAGACCCATAAATCTTCTCCTAATTGTTTTAATGGGACCGTGTACTGGCTAAGGTGCTGTCTTGGTCAATTGACTTAGCAGAGTGTTTTTTCTCTGATAAAAGTATCAACCAATTCCATCAACTCCTGTGCAGTTGGCTGAGTTAAAGCTTGTTCTGCTAGCGCTTTTGCATCACCGTAATTCGCATTACGAATGATTTTCTTGATGCCTGGAATGGATATTGCACTCATACTGAATTCATCCAGCCCCATGCCCAGAAGCAATAGTGTAGCACGCTCATCTCCAGCCAGCTCACCGCACATGCCCGTCCATTTACCCTCTGCATGTGAGGCGTCAATTACCTGTTTGATCAGGTTCAACACTGCTGGCGACATTGGATTATAGAGATGAGAAATCAGCTCATTACCACGGTCTACCGCAAGAGTATACTGAGTTAGATCGTTTGTCCCAATACTAAAAAAGTCAACTTCTTTTGCAAGATGTTTAGCAATGGTTGCAGCAGCAGGCGTTTCTACCATGATACCGACTTCAATCGATTCATCGAACGCCTTATTTTCATTACGTAGCTGATCTTTAAGCATCAACAGCTCTGTTTTCAGTTCCCGAATTTCTTCAACAGAAATGATCATTGGGAACATGATTCGGAGTTTACCAAATGCAGAAGCTCGCAGAATAGCACGTAACTGAGAATGTAATATTTCTTTGCGATCCAGGCAAATACGGATTGCACGCCAGCCAAGGAACGGGTTCTCTTCTTTGGGCAGATTCATATAAGGCAGTTCTTTATCACCGCCGATATCCATAGTACGGATAATAACAGCCTGATTACCAACGGATTCGGCAACAGCCTTATAGGCTTCAAACTGTTCTTCTTCAGTTGGCAGAGAATCGCGATCCATAAACAGGAATTCGGTACGGTACAAGCCGACACCTTCTGCCCCATTGCGTTCTGCGCCTGCAATATCACGCACTGTGCCGATATTGGCGCAAACTTCTACCTGATGACCATCCAGCGTAATGGCTGGTAAATCCTTCAGTTTTGCTAATTCGGTTTTTTCTGACAGATATTCGTTTTTGATTTTTTTGAGTTGTTCAATTTCAGTGTCAGATGGATCTATATAGATATGATTATTAACAGCATCCAGAATAAGGTAGCTGCCATTTTTAATCTGAGTTGTTGCGTTGGTTGTCCCGACAATCGCAGGCAGTTCCAGAGAACGCGCCATAATTGAAGTGTGAGATGTCCGGCCACCTAAATCTGTAATGAACCCCAGCACTTTATCCAGATTGAGCTGTGCGGTTTCTGAAGGTGTCAGGTCATTTGCGACCAGAATAACTTCTTCTGCAATGGAGCCTAAGTCAATAATCGGCATACCCAGAATATTTTTCAGCAGGCGTTTACCAATATCACGAACATCAGCAGCACGCTCTTTTAAATACTCATCATCCAGCTCTTCCAGTGCCTTGGCCTGATCTTCGATAACAGAGTGGACGGCGGCATCTGCTGTAGCCAGATTTTTCTTTATCAGCGTAATAATTTCTTGTTCCAGCTCCTCATCTTCCAGCAACATGATGTGGCCTTCGAAGATTTCGGCTTTTTCTGCACCCAGATTTTTTTCGGCTGTATTTTTGATGACTTCTAACTGATCAGAGGCTTTATCCCGGCCTTGTTTAAAGCGGGAGATCTCTTGTTCGACCTGTTCAGGAGTAATTTTTTTATGATTGATTATGATGGGGTCTTCTTTCAGCAATAATGCCTTACCGAAAGCAATACCTGGTGATACTAAGATGCCTGAAATCATACTATATGACCTTAACTGCGGGTGATTATATTTCATTGCGCCTTCAGAGGCAGGCTCTAAATATCCCCAGATTTTGTACTCCGGGGATGGTACTGGATGAAATAGACTGGCTTTATATACTCGTTGTCTTTCTAGTTGGCTCTTTTTTGGTTGTACTTACTATTTGGTTGTACTTACTATAGACACCGTTTTTATAAGAATACGGTGCTCTGTACCCCAAAGGTTAGCTCCCTTGCCATCATGATGCCACTTGAAATCCATTGAGCATGAGTGAGTGATTATTCCAGTTCACCCATCAGTTTCACTAAATGTTCAACTGCTTGTTGTTCATCTTCACCTTCAGCAGAGATTGTAACAACAGTTCCTTGAGTCAGTCCCAGCGTTTGCAATTTAAACAGACTTTTCGCACTGGCTGATTTGCCGCCAGAAGTAAGAGTAATATCGGAAGAAAAACCCTTCGCTTCTTTAACAAACTGTGCAGCAGGGCGAGTGTGAAGGCCATTTGGTGCAGTAATAGTAACTTCTTGCTGGAACATAGTATTTCCTCAATAACTTAAATTTTCGTTGGTAAGCCAAGAGAATACTAAAACTAGTTTAGCTGGATTAATCCTGACTTGTACAACCGTTAAATTAATAATGATAAATGCCTTTAGTCTTTCAGGTCATTTTTTAGCGGCTTTATGCATTTGCAGCCTTGATACAGCACGAAATCCATAGGTATAAAATGCATTAAATCATTATCAAAAAATTAACATATTTGATGCCACTCTATTGTTGACTGGATGTTAATACACACTAACCCAATATGAGTTGAACCAAACAAGATTCTTTATGGCAGTCTTACGATTAATTTCGTGCATCAAAATAATTACTGGTTAAATACTAAAGCTGTCTGAATAAATCATCTAAGAAAGTTTTAAACTTTGATCTGATGCACAAAAAAGCACCCTTGAGGTGCTTTTTTGTCAATAAAGTTAAAAAAGGAATGAGGTGAAGATTTAATCGTTGGCTAAATCGGCAAACAGTGCAGTGCTCAGGTAACGTTCAGCAGAAGAAGGCAGAATGACAACAATATTCTTATCCTTGTACTCGTCTTCCTGTGAGAGTTTAATGGCCGCAGCAACTGCAGCACCTGAAGAAATGCCAGAAAGAATGCCTTCTTTTTCAGTGACTTCTCTGGCTGTTTTAATAGCTTCTTCGTTACTGATTTTAAATACACGGTCAACTAATGTTAAATCCAGGTTATCAGGGATGAAACCTGCACCAATCCCCTGAATTTTGTGTGGGCCAGGTTTTAGTTCCTCGCCTGCCAATTTTTGGCTGATTACGGGGGAATCTTCAGGCTCGACGGCAACAATTTTTACTTGCTTACCTTGTGTATTTTTCAGATAGCGGGCAACACCGGTAATAGTGCCTCCTGTACCTACCCCAGCGACAAAGACATCAACATTCCCATCGGTATCTTCCCAAATTTCTGGCCCTGTCGTTTTTTCGTGGATTTCAGGGTTTGCCGGGTTACTGAATTGCTGTAGCAAAACATAGCGTTCAGGCGCACTGTCACGGATTTCATTTGCTTTATCAATAGCACCTTTCATGCCTTTAGCGCCTTCGGTCAGCACTAATTTTGCTCCCAACGCTTTTAGTAGCTTGCGGCGCTCTAAGCTCATGGTTTCCGGCATTGTTAGTGTCAGTTTATAGCCACGAGCCGCAGCGACATAAGCAAGAGCAATACCCGTATTACCACTGGTCGGTTCGATAAGCTCTTTATCCTTTGTCAAAATGCCACGTTTTTCTGCATCCCAAATCATGTTGGCACCGATACGGCATTTCACACTGAAACTTGGATTACGGGACTCTACTTTGGCCAGAATACGACCATTTCCGAAGTTTTTCAGGCGTACCAGTGGAGTGTGACCGATGGTCAACGAATTATCTTCATAAATTTTGCTCATTGTCCGATTGCCCTTAAGATGCTCATGAGTTGTGATTAATTAACCATACGCGAACAGCTTATGAATGGAAATAAAGTTTCAGTCTATTCTTATTATATAAAAGAATATTTAACGATTTCTGATAGCATGCTGAGCACGGTAACGATCAACCCACATAGCTGTAGCACCACAAACTGCAACAGGCATAATGAACAAATTGATGACTGGGATCATCGTTAATATACTTACTGCCGCTCCAAATTGTAGGTTGTCAATTTTGTCCTGTCGTAGGGTATTACGCATACCTATAAAACTGACCTTGTGGTTATCAAAAGGGTAATCGCAATATTGGATAGCCAGCATCCAGGCACTGAAAATAAACCAGAGAACGGGGGCTACAGTTTGCCCAACACCCGGAATAAAATACAATAATAATAGAGCGATAGCGCGAGGGAGGTAGTAGAGGATTTTGACTATCTCACGTTTCAGAATACGGGGAACATCTTTCAGTAAATCAAAAATGCCTGTATCGGGTGCTGGAATGCCGGTTAATTGCGCTTCCAGTTTCTCTGCTAATAATCCGTTAAAGGGTGATGCAATAAAATTTGCCAGTGTGCTGAAAAAATAGGTAAAAATAAGCAAAACAGAAATAACAGCCAGCGGCCATATTAAATAGCTGAGCCATTGCATCCAGTCCGGTACTTTATCTAGCGCCCATTGTATCCAACCATCCATTTTCTGATATAGCCACCAGAAAGCACCACCAATCAATAAAATATTAGCCAGTAAAGGCAATAAAACGAATCTTTTGATGCCCGGGCGGGTTACCAGATGCCAACCCTGTGCAATATAATGAAAACCGCCTAGATGTTTTGGCAATTTTGTCGAATTCGTCATATTTTCTTATTCTCTCCAGAGTGATTGAGACGGTATGATATAGGCAGTATTTTCCACTGACCAGTGGTTTAATGTGTAAAAAACACTCGAAAAAACAGGGGATATCTCTCTTTATGATAAGAAAAGTACGCAGAGGCTTGCACTTGTGCTATTTGACAAATACTCTTATCTAAAGAATATTCAGCCGTGGTGGCAATTAATTTAAACAACAGAGATAGCAATGATGCAGGATTTGCGTCTGATATTAATCGTTGTTGGTGCGATAGCCATAATAGCTTTGCTATTACATGGGTTGTGGACCAGCCGTAAAGAGCGTTCGTCACTCTTTCGTGATCGCCCAGTGAAACGTCGTAAACAGGAGCGTGAGAAAGAGTCAGAGGATAATGATGGCGATGAGCTGTTTAATAATCCGTCAAATTCACCTGTTCAGGAATCAGCGAAATCTCGCCGTGAACATCGTGAAGAGCCGGTTATTGAGCGTAATGCACCTGATTTGTCAGAAGTAACATCGGATAATGGAATCGATCCTTTACTCTCAAAACAACAATCTGAAGCACCAGTGGCAAAAGAGAATGCCATTAATGAAAGCCAGAAAGAATCGCAGCTTGGCCTGTTTGAATCTGCTGAGCAAAATGGTGCGGAAGGTAAGGAAGCGGAGGCTGTCAGCGAGCAGTCTGAGTTGGAAAATGCCGCGAAAACTGAAGCTGAGCAAGCTAAAAAAGAGACTGTGTTGGTACTGCATGTCGCGGCCCATCATGGTCAGGAGCTGAATGGCGAAGTGTTGCTTCAGAGCATTTTACAGTCCGGTTTCCGTTTTGGGGATATGAATATTTTCCACCGCCACCTTAACCCATCGGGTAGTGGTGCAGTACTGTTCAGTCTGGCTAATATGGTTAAGCCAGGGTCATTTGATCCGGAACGTATGACTGATTTCAGTACTCCGGGGATCTCCATGTTTATGCTCGTTCCTTCATATGGTGATTCTAATCAGAATTTTAAACTGATGTTGCAGGCAGCACAGCGTATTGCTTCTGATGTAGGAGGAGTGGTGTTAGATGCCGAGCGTAAGATATTAACACCGCAAATGATTGAGAATTATAAGGCACGTATTCGTAATACACTCAGTGCTCAGGAATAAATTTTCTTTTTAGTATTAAGCCCCCGCTCAGTCGGGGGTTTTTCATGATGCAATGCTTTGATTATAAATGGATTTTATAATGAAGCATCCACATTTCATCCACTTTATGACTGAAATCTTTAGCAAAAGCCCCTCATATTTTGAGGGGCTTCATATAATCCACGTCACGTTTCCTTTTTGACCTTCTGAATCACAGATGAAATGCCACACGCTTTCCTCAGAAAAGCCCGGCTATTCTTCTGGCGGTATGCAATATTCTGAGAACCTTTATCGTTTCCCTATCCTCATCGTAACGGTAGAGCATAATGAAGGGAAAATGCGGGATAACGAGTTTTCTATAACGTTCATCCGGGCTGTTACGTGCCTTTATGCCTGCATATGGGGTCACTTTCAGAAGTTCAGCCATTTCCACGAATTTTGCATCTACCTCATCAGCCAATAACAGCCCAGCCTGCTCAAAGAAGTAGAGATAAATTTGCTCTCGGTCAGTTTGTGCGCTTTCTTCCCATAAAATAGTGATCACTTTATCCCCTGCTCAGCTTAGTACGCAGTAGAGCCATCCGGCGCTGGCTTTCAGCCTCATCAATAAAGTGAGCTGACTCGTTTTCACATTGGTCAATCGCTTTTTCAATTTTCGCTTCTAACCAGTAAGCATGGGTATTTTTTTGATACTCACGTTCTTCATTTGCCAATTCTTCGGCTTTTTGTCTCATTAGCTTTGTTAAGTCTGTTTGCTGACGTTTGGCCGCTTGCATGGCTAAGCGTTTGGTTTCTTCATCAATACGAAAATGAATCGTCTCCATTCATTCCCCCTTAGTTCGCTATCATTTCAAAGTATGTTGTCATTTGTGTTGTCATATTAGCATAGCCGACTAAAACAACAATGTTGTTTTAAAAAAGAACAATCTTGTTGATTAAGTCAATTTAGAAGCAACAACTTGAATAAACGGAAGGGTAATGCAGAAAGCCCCTCAATAATAAGGGGCTAATGATTTTAAGGGCTATCAAAGCACATGACCGTTTGCTGCCCCTTTTCAGGGTGTGGTGGGGCAAATTCAACTAACGTTGGTTTAGCTACCCAACGGACAAACGTTTCATGGCTGACGAACGTGGCACCACAATTGATATTCTGGCACTGGTTATAACGTTCTTTGGTTTCGGTGGTGTGTTCAAAACTGCTGCGTGTGTGGGCCACATGGCCGCAAAGGGGGCATCTCATCATAATGTGAGTACCTCAAAATCAGGAAAGCGCCAGCTGTGTTAGGCGATGGCGCGATTATAACAAATCAGACGCCCATGTCAGCATCTGAGATTTTGACTTCCAGTTCTAAGGCCGAAGTTAATCCACTGTCATTTAAGGTGTGGGTAACAGTGACCAGCGTCCAGTCGGTGCCATCGATTTGCGGTTTAAAGCCGCTGACACTGACTTTCATTTCCGGCATCAATTCCGGCCTGCCCTTCGCCAGTTGGATAGAGAACGAAGCGATACCGCGCTGAATTTTCTCCCACTCGGCTTTGGCTGCGCGTTCAGCATTGGCCTTATTGGCGTAGGTGTGTTTCATGATGAACACATTACCTTCACTGCCGACCAGATAATCCCCCTGTTTTTCTTCTTTTTTCTGCGGTATGGTTTTGCGTTTCCGACGCTTGACCGTTACCGGGGTTTTCTGCTTCGGTTCACGGGTATTCAGCCAGCTGGCCGAGACACCGGTATAAGCGCTACGGTCAGCCAGTGAAAAACGATACCCATCACCGGACTGACGAGTGATGATCACCGTTGGTAATGGGCGGCCACTGACGGTGGTGTTGTTCCCCTGTTGCATAAACAGCAGGTAGCCGTTCTTCACCGTGGCAATCGCCCCTTCCTGTATGGCCAGCCGGGTTAAGAAGCTGCCGTCAGATTCGTTAGTCTGGTCAATGTGGTTTAACGTAATGCCGGCCAGTTGGTTATCGATTTCCGCTTTCAGGTGATTGCGCATGGCGATGGTGCGCACAATGTCACCGAGGGTTTTCTGATGGTAAGAGAATTCCCGGCTAAGATTGAGGCTCGCCCGAAAATCGGCACTACGGGCGCGTACGGTGATTTTATCCGGCGCACCGCTGTATTCGATTTCATCAACAATAAACTGCCCCTTATGGGCGGGTATTTCCCCCTGCCAGCCCAGATGCAAGGATACGGTGTGCCTTGAGCCGTCGATACCAGAAATCGTCATTGACCAGACGGGATACCGCCGCAATCACATCGCTCTGTTGCAATGTGCCTTTCAGGTAGCGGCCATAATGCGCCGGGGTGACATGCAGCCCGCGCGACAGTTTCGCCAGCTCACCATAAATCGGAGACAGGTTGCGCATCTTATAGATAGCTTCTTTATCGCCGTTCGCCTCAGCAATGCACTGATCACAATACTGCTCAAACAGCGTAAAGAACCCGGCAGCAATTTGAGTCGCCAGTTTTTTTAGCGGCTTATTCTGGAGATCAGGCAGACGGTTAAACTGGCTGATTTCGGTAGAAATACGCGCCGTAGTCATCAGCGTGGTGTGAGTAACGAAGAAAAATCAGCATGAAGCTATCAATTGCTGAAAAATTAAAGTTTATGCGTGAAAGTGAAAGGTTAACCAGCCGCCCAGCAGTCGCAAAAATGCTTGGGATAGGTAATGACGCATTGTGGAGATATGAGGTAGGAAAAAGCATTCCAAGTGCTGAGATAGTCATTCGGTTACTTAGTCTTCCTGCATTTGAAAAATATGCGCTTTGGTTTACGACGGGTAAAACAGCACCAGAGTCAGGGCAGGTAGCCCCGGCTCTTTATGACCCTAAAAATTATGAAAATGATGAGAAAAAGCTCGCATGATCTTGCCAATTGCTGAAAGGTTAAAACTGATACGTGAAAGTGAAAGGTTAAGCCGTTCCCAAGCTTCTAAAGAGTGGAAGTTAAAAGAGGATGCTTTATGGAGGTATGAAAATAGCAAGACGATTCCGAATGCTGATGTAATGACCAACATACTTTCTCATCCAAGATTCGAGAAATATTCACTCTGGTTTATTACTGGAAAAACTATGCCAGAAGTAGGACTAATCGCGCCTGCTCTCTATGACGCTAAAAACTATGAAAATAAACAAGAAGAATCGGCATGACACTATCAATTGGTGAAAAAATTTTGCTCATGCGTGAAAGCGAGCGGCTGACAAATAGAAAAGATGCTGCAGATTTAATTGGCATAACAAACAATGCATTATGGCGTTATGAAACTGGTGAAGCTATTCCAAAAGGAGACATGATTATGAAAATCCTTTCGCATCCAAAATTTGAGAAATACATATTGTGGTTTGTAACGGATAAGTCAGCACCAGAAGTAGGGCAAATTGTGCCTGTTCTCTATGACCCTAAAAACTATGAAAATGACCAAGAGAAATCAGCGTGAATCTATCCATCGGTGAAAAGTTATTACTTATAAGAGAAAGTGAAATGCTCTCTAGTAGAGTTGAGACTGCCGAGATACTAGGCATTCCCAGCAATGCTTTATGGCGTTATGAATGCGATGAAACCATACCGAAAGGAGATGTCATTATGAAAATTTTCTCTAACTCCATTTATGAGAAGTACGCACTATGGTTTATCACAGGAAAAGCGATCCCAGAATATGGGCAAATAGAGCCAGTATTATTGAGAAATTATCTAAATAAGAAAATAAAGGAGAAAAATGTATGAGCATCATTGAAAAATTAAAAACAATAGAGTTAGCCGAAAAAATAGACTTATCGCATTTGGTTCAAATGGAATCTACCTTAAGCTGGTTTTCTCTTAGCGCAATACTTAACCAGAAGAAAGTAGGAAAATATACAACATGGTTTGTCACCGGAAAGATTGCCCCTGAAGCTGGTCAGATTTCTCCGGCTATCGCACACAGTGGGCATGCGAAAATAATGTTGTTGTTTTAAGAGACAAAGATTGGTTAACTATTTATCAATACTATGTTTTTTGTACAGAGATAGAAATACCTCGTCTAACTGGAGGGCGCAATTATGGCAATTAAAGCGCTTGAAGGTGGACGTTATAAAGTGGATGTAAGACCGCAGGGCAGATCGGGAAGACGAGTCCAGCGTATATTTAACAAAAAAGCGGATGCAGTTGCATTCGAACGAAACATCTTAGCTAATGCTGATAATCAAGGCTGGAAACCAATAGAAAAGGATTACAGAAAATTATCTGAGCTTTTTGATATTTGGTGGAAATATGAGGGGCATAACTTAATCTGGGGTGTAAAAAGAAGGCAGACTGTGATGAGCATGATCAGGGATATGGATGACCCTCCGGTTTACCAGTTAACTTCCCGCTTCCTAAACGAGTATCGTTCCAGAAGATTATATGAAGGCATAAAAGCATCAACAGTCAATAGAGATATGACAATGCTTGGCGGTATTTCTACTACTCTGATTGAGATAAAGGAATATAAAGGAACTCATCCAATCAAGGGCATGAAACCGCTCAAGGAAAAAACGCCGGAGATGTCTTATCTTACTGAATCAGAGATTGCTGCATTATTGAATTCTATTACTGATGATGCTTGGCGTTTAACGATTCTATGTTTAAACACTGGCGCAAGATGGGGAGAGGTTACTAAGTTAAAGGCGGAAAACATGCTGCATAATCGTGTTACATTTACTGAAACAAAAAATGGTAAACACAGAACTCTCCCTATTTCTGATGAGGTAATGGGGGCAGTTAAGACTAAACAGTCAGGTCTCTTATTTGATGTCAATTATCAATCTTACAGAAAGATGCTGAAAGAGATAAAACCAGACCTGCCTGTTGGTCAAGCAGTGCATGTTTTGCGACACACTTTTGCTGCCCATTTTATGATGAATGGAGGAAATATATTAACCTTACAGAAGATAATGGGGCATGCCAGCATTCAGCAAACTATGACCTACGCGCATTTTGCTCCAGATTATCTATTGGATGCTATTAAGTTTAATCCACTAAGGGGATGTATCCACATTCCATCCACATTATCGGGGAAACATGGGCATCAATAGCACCCCGATAGATTCATAAACTATTGAAACATAAGAGAAGACCTTGTATAAAGGACTGCTTTATCCCCGGCTCAGTCGGGGGTTTTTCATCTCTGGTGAGAAGTCATGAAAAATATTATTCAAAAAATTAACGAACTAAGAACAACATTGCGTCATCATGAGTATTTATACCATGTTATGGATGCACCAGAGATCCCGGATGCGGAATATGATCGCTTAATGCGGGAACTAAAATCACTGGAAGAACAGCACCCGGAACTGATTACTGCGGATTCACCTACCCAGCGGGTCGGAGCAGCGCCATTAACTGCATTTGAGCAGGTGCGTCATGAAATCCCGATGTTATCTCTGGATAATGTTTTTGATCAAGAAAGCTATCTGGCGTTTGATAAACGTGTTCGTGATCGGCTGAAAGACAGTCGTGAACTGGTATTTTGCTGTGAACTCAAACTTGATGGTCTGGCTGTTAGCCTGTTGTATGAAAACGGCGAGTTAGTGCGGGCGGCTACCCGTGGCGATGGTACTACGGGAGAAAATATAACTGCTAATGTTCGTACGATCCGCGCAATTCCCCTGCGTTTGAAAGGAGACAATATTCCAGCCCGTGTTGAGATCCGTGGTGAAGTCTTTATGAAGCAGGCAGGTTTTGAAAAACTCAACGAAGAAGCCCGCCGGACAGGTAATAAAGTATTTGCCAATCCTCGCAATGCCGCAGCCGGATCATTACGCCAACTTGATCCGCGCATTACAGCTAAACGTCCACTGACTTTTTATTGTTATGGTGTTGGCGTTATTGAAGGTGGAGATTCAGAAAACGGGCAGTTGCCAGCAAGCCATTACGGGCGCCTGATGCAATTCAGGCAGTGGGGGCTTCCGGTCAGTGACAAAGTGAAATTATGTCAGGGAACCCAGCAGGTATTGGATTTTTACCGTGAGATAGAGCAACAGCGCCCTGAGCTGGGTTTTGATATTGACGGTGTTGTTATCAAAGTTGACTCCCTTGAACTGCAGGAAGCATTAGGATTTGTAGCCAGAGCACCTCGCTGGGCGACGGCATTCAAGTTTCCGGCACAAGAACAAATAACCATAGTGCGGGATGTTGAATTTCAGGTAGGGCGTACGGGCGCTATTACGCCGGTTGCACGTTTGGAGCCGGTACAGGTTGCAGGTGTAATCGTCAGTAATGCCACTTTGCATAATGCAGATGAAATTGAGCGTCTGGGGCTGCGCATAGGTGATACTGTTGTTATCCGTCGTGCGGGTGACGTTATTCCACAGGTTGTTGGTGTCATTCAGGAAAAAAGACCAACAGAGAGCCAGGAAGTTGTTTTCCCGGAGCATTGCCCTGTTTGTGGCTCTGATATTGAACGTGTTGAAGGAGAAGCGGTAGCACGTTGTACCGGTGGATTATTCTGTGGTGCACAGCGTAAAGAAGCATTAAGGCATTTCGTTTCCCGCCGTGCAATGGATGTGGATGGAATGGGAGAGAAAATTATTGAGCAGCTGGTTGATAAGGAATATGTCAAAACTCCGGCTGATCTTTTCCGTCTTACTGCAGGGAAATTAACGGGTCTTGAGCGTATGGGGCCAAAATCCGCTCAGAATGTGGTGAATGCGCTGGAAAAATCCAAGAAAACAACCTTTGCCCGTTTTATTTATTCACTGGGAATTCGTGAGGTCGGAGAGGCGACGGCTGCTAATTTAGTTGCTCATTTCGGGACATTGGGAAAATTGCGTGTAGCAGATACGCAAGCTTTGATTGCTGTGCAAGATGTGGGAGAAATTGTTGCCAGCCATGTGGTTAATTTCTTTAATGAACCACATAATCAGGCAGTCATTGATGATCTCGTTAATAATATTGGTATCCACTGGGAATCGGTAGAAGTACCACAAGCCGCAGATATTGATAGCCCATTTGCTGGTAAGACTGTGGTGTTGACTGGATCATTAAGTCGTTTATCCCGGGATGAGGCTAAAGACAAACTGGCTGCTTTGGGAGCTAAAGTTACAGGCAGTGTTTCCAAAAAAACCGATCTGGTGATTGCTGGTGAAGCAGCCGGTTCCAAATTAGCGAAAGCTACAGAGTTAGGGATAGCTGTAATTGATGAAGAAGAAATGCTTCGTCTTTTAGGTGAGTAATAAGTAGGGACGTAATCTTCAGAAAGGCGCTATTGAGGTTTCAGTAGCGCCTATACTTTGCATACATGATAGCCATGTTCTGGTTAAAAGTGTGATCCGGTTTGCTAAATTTAGGTTTTGTTGCCTCTTGTATAATAAATTAATGTGATAATTATCACGATTTATTATCGTATATTACGAAATACGGTTATAAATTTGCACCTCGTCAGATTTGGAGTTCCTTTTATGTCTCATATTTTTCATTTTGTCCTCGCCTTAGTGCTCATTGGTGGCCTGGCTATTTTGGCGAGTAATAACCGGAAGGATATAAGGGTCCGGTATATTATTCAGTTACTTGTTATTGAACTTGTTCTGGCGTGGTTTTTCCTGAATTCGAATGCCGGATTAGGGATCGTCAAAGGGTTTGATAATCTGTTTGTTCACTTGCTGTCTTATGCCGCAGAAGGTACTAACTTTGTTTTCAGTGGTATGATTGACGCAAAACTGGCGTTTTTCTTCCTGAACGTACTTTGTCCTATCATCTTTATTTCCGCCCTGATTGGTATTTTGCAGCACATTAAAATTCTGCCGATTGTGATCCGTGCTATTGGTACTGTGCTCTCCAAAGTGAATGGCATGGGGAAACTAGAATCTTTCAATGCAGTCAGTTCATTGATTCTGGGGCAGTCAGAGAATTTCATCGCTTATAAAGATGTATTGGACAAAATGTCTGAACGCCGGATGTACACCATGGCTGCAACCGCGATGTCTACAGTATCTATGTCCATTGTGGGTGCTTATATGACGATGCTGGATGCAAAATATGTGGTTGCAGCTCTGATACTTAATATGTTCAGCACCTTTATCGTTTTGTCTCTCATCAACCCTTATTCTGTTAAAAGTGAAGGGGATATTCATATGAGCAACTTGCATGAAGGGCAAAGTTTCTTTGAAATGCTCGGTGAATATATTCTGGCGGGTTTCAAAGTTGCATTGATCGTATCGGCCATGCTGATTGGTTTTATTGCTCTGATTGCGGCTATCAATGCTGTCTTTGATATGATATTTGGCATTACCTTTCAGGAATGTTTAGGCTATGTTTTCTATCCGTTTGCCTGGATTATTGGTATTCCTGCTGATGAGGCACTGAAGGTAGGCAGCATCATGGCGACCAAGCTGGTTTCTAATGAATTTGTCGCTATGCAGGGTTTACAGGAAATTGCCGGGCAATTGAGTGAGCGTTCAAAAGGGATTCTGTCGGTATTTTTAGTTTCTTTTGCTAACTTCTCCTCTATCGGAATTGTCGCCGGAGCTATCAAGGGCTTGAATGAAAAACAGGGAAATACTGTTGCACGTTTTGGTCTGAAACTGTTGTTTGGTTCAACATTGGTGAGTTTCCTGTCCGCAGCCATCACCGGACTGGTAATGAGTTTTTAAATTCACAGTGACCTGTGTTTCAGAATGAAAATGGCATCTTACAGGTGCCATTTTTTTACATAAAGAAAAGGCTTAAAGAATGGATAAAGAAAACCTACTGGAAATTGCTAACACAGTAATTCCATTTGGAAAATATAAAGGAAGAATGTTAATTGATCTTCCGGAAGAATATCTGCTCTGGTTTGCCCGTAAGGGGGAATTTCCACAAGGCAAGTTGGGGACACTAATGAAAATGACCCTTGCAATTAAGATTGAAGGGCTGGATTCACTGGTAAAACCATTGAAAAAATCCTAATTAACCGTAAGTTGAGTCAAGTGGCGCTATCGGTGATGAAATATCGATTAGTGCACCACTTTTATATAAATCTATACGAACATTTATGATGTATGTTTAAGTATTCTCTTAAATTTTAAACCTAATACCATTGATAGAGTTATACAGTTTGTTAATAAGCCAAAAACAAGCCCACACCAAAAGCCAATAAAGCCCATTTTCTCTGTAATCAGGTCTGTTAACCCTAATGTAAAAGCCAAAGGTACGCCAATAAACCAATAACCGAAAAGAGGAACATAGAAAACTATTTTTGTCTCATGAAACCCACGTAAAATCCCTGATAATATGGAGTGTATAGAATCAAATAGTTGAAATAAGAATAAAAAGACGATTACTCCGAGAGCTATATTTATTACAAGAATATCTTTTGTATATAAACTGATAATGTGTTCAGCATAAAGAAAAAATATAATTCCTAGCATAAGAGTAATCAAAGTAGTGGATATTAAAGAGAGTAAACTAAATCCTAGTGTTGATGAATAATCTTTCTTAGCACTCAAGTAGCTTATTTTTACTGTTGTAACAGCAGAAAATCCACCGCCAATAGTTAGTATCATGGCTGATATGATAATTATAATATTATTGGCTGCAATATATACGGAGCCTAAAGTTGCAATGCCAAGTGAAATGGCATCAATAAATATCATTTCAACAAAGAGTGCTAATCCACTTGGGATACCGATCAAAAACAATCTTTTTAATCTTGAGTTGAGTTTTAGATATAATTTAAATCTGTATTTTTCATATTCTTTTTTTCGCAAAAAATAGATAATCAGCAAGATAGCACTGAGGGTGTTGATAATTGCAGTTGTGATCCCTGCTCCTACTCCACCCATTTCTGGTACGCCAAATTTACCAAAAACGAAAATGTAGTTTAAAGGTATATTGACTATAAGAGCAAAAATAGAGATATACATCGCAACTTTGGTGTTTTCAAGTGCTTGCAACAAAGAACGAAAGACATTGAATATCATCACACCCGGTACACCAAATGCCATAGCTGTAATATAACCTTTTGTGATGTGTACAACATCTTCATCAATACCAATAAGCGATAAAAGCTGAACCGATAATAATAAGAAGACAACAATAGGAATCGATAAAATCAATGCAGCAGATATGTAATTATTAACACACTCTTTAATGCCTTCGATATCATTATTTGCCCGAAGTTTAGCAACATCAGCAGATAGCATCAGGATAACGCCAAAACCCAATACAAAGATGGGGAACCAAATACTACTCCCTAGCGATACGGCAGCGAGCGCATTTGTCGAGTAGTGGCCTGATACGATAACATCCACGGCACTCATTGCTATTCTGGTAAGCTGCGTTACTATGATTGGGGTTGATAGTAAAAAAAGATACTTTATATCGTTCAACAAGGCAGTTTTTTGCATGATTTTCCCTGTAAAAATATTATTTTTTTAATTACCCTGTATTAATTTCAACATAATAGAATGATCGTATAAGTAGCTACGGTTTTTATTTTTTTTGAAAGTTTATTACTGAGTGGCTGAGATAAATAGTAGAGTATGTTATTAGGACTGAAATTTTTTAGATTAATTAAAACTAATACTGATTATAATCATCAAATAAAAACTAATGCAACATATTGTTAACACTTTGTTCGTAAAATATCACTTTTATTAGGTTTTGAGAGTATGGCTATTTTGTGGATTCCATTAACCATTTGATATATAGTGAATTAATTATTTTGTTCTATATTAATGGCGGACAGGTTTTTATTGTAAGGGTAGTATTTTAACTTTTGTGATTGTATTTTCAGGTGATAACTATTTTTCATTACCAAAATGACTTATGTTTTTTTAATATGTTTTATGGTTTTTCTTTACATTGAAGATGATATGGGAGTTTTTATTTTATCGGGTTTATACTAAATTATTTTAAGGTGGTAATATGAATATTGATAATAATATAGTTTTATCTGAGAAAACAGAAGAATTGTCACCTATTACTGTATCTATACCTGATGGTGCTGATGTTATTGTTGGACAACATATATATCTAGTCGTAACAGTGAAATCACCACAGGTTAAATCTATTAAAAGTATCACAATAGATGTTCCAAATAATAATATAGTGGTAAAAAAGGAAGAGGATTGGAAACTCATTGATGATACTTCTGGAAAAGCGATGTTTATGTTGAAGATTGATGATAAATTATCATCAAATACTTCAATTAGCTATACGGTTCATGCTTATACGGATAAGAATGTTGATGTAGTGGGAATTGCACCTTTGATAGTAAATTATACAACAAAAAAAGTGAATGAATGGGGGAACTCTATTTCATTATCACCAAATATGATTCTTATTCAATTACAACAAAAAAGTAATCCTATTGATGATCCAAATAGTAAATATATTCTTTATTCCGGAAAGCTTTCTGATGAAAATAATATACCATTAAAAAATACTCAGCTAATGATATCGTCTGTATCAATTGGGAGGGCATTACTGAGTGTGAATATCACAACAGATCCTGTTGATGGTAAAAATCCTGATCTTATAGAGACTCAACCTCTAAATGAATTCTATGATTTCTTCATGGTTAATAGTGATGAAAATGGTAATGTGAACTTTCGTATTTATCCAAAAGAACATAGTAGTGTAATACTAGAGCTAAATACTCAAATATTGGGTATTGGCTATGCAATTCCTCTTCAAACTACATATATTATTGCAGGTGACATTCCCTCTCCAAAACTTTCTGCACCAAGAGTTATTGGAATGTTATCTGGAGGAGTGTTTAAAAAAGAAAAAGAAGATAAAAAGTTTAGAGTATATATTCCTAACTATCTAAATTCTCGTCCAAACAATATTATTATATTTTTAGTTAAAGATGAAAATAATAATAGTATTACACTGGAATCAACAATTATAGGGAAAGTTAACTCTGCTGGTTATAATTTTCAGTTATCATATGAAAAAATACCATTTAATAAAAAGCTTGGGCTCTATTATATAGCTTTGGACATAGCTGCAAATTATGTGTATTCTAATAGTCTAAATGTTATCTTTGAAGATGATTCTGCATCTGGAACTGATCCCAATAATGGCGGCAACACAGGGAATGGAAATCACTGTGATAATGGTCTCTATAACAAAGTAGATGTCGATTCAAACTATGAAGACGGGAAATTCAGCTTAAAAATAAAAAGCATTACACTGATTTGATGCTTTTAAATTACCTGAACATCAAAAGAAAAGCAGGGCGATTTAGCTATACATGATAATAAGAAAAAATCCCTGAAGACTTGCGCCTTCAGGGATTCAGAATTTTGGTGGAGCTAAGCGGGATCGAACCGCTGACCTCTTGCATGCCATGCAAGCGCTCTCCCAGCTGAGCTATAGCCCCACAAATGTGGCGTTCCGAATCAAGATATTTTTGGTGGAGCTAAGCGGGATCGAACCGCTGACCTCTTGCATGCCATGCAAGCGCTCTCCCAGCTGAGCTATAGCCCCAAATCAAAATCCTGTGGAACGGAGCGCATCATATGAAACCCAGCGAATTCTGTCAACGAATTCATTAGTATTCTATGTATAAGCGCTGAAAAAGCCATCAATACTAGGTTGTGAGAATAAAAAATAAAGGCACAACAATAAACTGAGTGCCTTTACATTTACGTTAGCCTGTTTCTAATGCTGATTATTGCGCTTCACGCTGTGCAATATAAGCGAGTGCTTTATCAATACGAGCTAATGAACGAGCCTGATTGATGGCGTGAATGGTTACATCAACACTTGGTGATTGGCCTGCACCAGTAACTGCAACGCGCAGTGGCATGCCTACTTTACCCATTCCTACTTCCAGTTCGTCAGCTGTTGCCTGAATAGCGTGATGAATATTTTCAGGTGTCCATTCGGTAATGGATGCCAGTTTAGTGCGTACAACTTCTAATGGCTGACGCGCAACCGGACGCAGATGTTTTTTCGCGGCATCAGCATCGAACTCTGCAAACTCTTCATAGAAGTAACGCCCAGCGCTGGCCATTTCTTTTAATGTTTTGCAACGCTCACCCAGCAGTTTAATCAGATCCGCTAGTTCTGGGCCTGTGCGGGTATCGATACCTTGCTGTTCAATATGCCATGCTAAATGAACGGCAACTTCTTCTGCTGGCAGGGTATTGATGTAATGATGGTTCAGCCAAAGCAATTTTTCAGTATTGAAAGCACTGGCTGATTTGCTGATAGCATCGAGGCTGAACAGTTCAGTCATTTCTTCAACTGTGAAAATTTCCTGATCACCGTGTGACCAGCCCAAACGTACCAGATAGTTCAGCAATGCTTCTGGCAAGTAACCATCATCGCGATATTGCATTACGCTGACCGCGCCATGGCGTTTGGACAGTTTTTTACCGTCGTCACCGAGGATCATAGAAACATGTGCATATTCTGGTACTGGCGCGTTGAGCGCTTTCAGAATATTAATCTGACGTGGTGTGTTGTTGATATGGTCTTCACCACGAATAACGTGAGTGATTTCCATATCCCAGTCATCAATAACAACACAGAAGTTATAAGTTGGTGAACCATCAGTACGGCGGATGATCAAATCGTCCAGTTCCTGATTACTGAATTCAATCGGACCACGGATGCTGTCATTAAAAATAACAGAACCTTCCTGTGGGTTGCGGAAACGTACAACATGGGGTTCATCATGACTGTGCTGGCACTCACTATCACGGCAACGGCCGTCATAACGAGGTTTTTCACCATTTGCCATTTGAGTTTCACGCAATTGCTCCAGATGTTCCTTGGAACAGTAGCAACGATAGGCTGTACCATTTACCAGCATTTCATCAATAACCTGATTGTAACGGTCAAAACGTTTAGTCTGATAATAAGGGCCTTCATCCCAATTCAGGTTTAACCAGTTCATTCCATCCATAATCGCATCAATGGCTTCCTGAGTTGAACGCTCCAGGTCAGTGTCTTCAATGCGCAGAACGAATTCACCTTTGTTATGGCGACTGTATAGCCAGGAATAAAGGGCGGTGCGTGCGCCACCAACGTGAAGGTAGCCAGTAGGACTTGGCGCAAAACGGGTTTTTATTTTACTCATTGGGAGTTGCCTTAATGACGTTCTACTTCTCAGAGAACGTTTTGGATGATTGAAGTAACAATTAAAATAACAATAGTGGGGAGCATTTTATCACTGGACTTCAATTCCTCAATGGCGTTGATGGTAGGTTATTGAGAAAAACCCAAATGCATTGCCTAAATGATAACCTTATGTGACTATAATTGTTTCATTCTGTGTAATTTTGCGACGAACGGAAATTTTAGCAATAAAAACCGTTGACTCACCTCGAACTATCCCTATAATGCGACTCCATCACGACGGGGCGATTAGCTCAGTTGGTAGAGCATCTCCCTTACAAGGAGGGGGTCATCAGTTCGAATCTGGTATCGCCCACCACTATCAGTGATAAACTGAAAGCGGCAGGCCGTAGTGATAAAAAATGATTTTATGATTGGGCGATTAGCTCAGTTGGTAGAGCATCTCCCTTACAAGGAGGGGGTCATCAGTTCGAATCTGGTATCGCCCACCAATCATGAATCAGTGATATATCGATGTTGTTACAGATAATTATTCGGTAATAGTCATCATGCAGTAATAGTCAGCATGAAGTGGGCGATTAGCTCAGTTGGTAGAGCATCTCC
>NZ_CAWQMW010000151.1:0-27955 GCF_963895965.1 Xenorhabdus sp. PB30.3
TAATTGACATAAGTTTAGTATATTATTACCGAGATATTTCACAAATGAACTATTTAAATTCATATTATGTCTTATTGATATTAATAATACTGTAAATAGATTTAGATAACATATTTAAGGAAAAAGCTTTAACTTTTTAACCTAATTGTGTTGAGAATATGAACTTAAATCAATTTAAATCGATTGAAGTTATCAATATTTCATATGGTTTAACTGGTAATACAGTTAATTATGAAATGATTTCAGACATCACATTTTCTATTATACCAGGTGAAATTACTTTGATAACAGGGCCGAAAGCATCCACAAACAGCACATTGCTATCGATTGCTTCGGGTATGTTACAACCAGATCAAGGAGATGTATTCATTAATAATAACAAGCTAAAACTAATGAGTGATTCCGAGTTAGGTCAGTTTCATTCACAAAGTAGTGGGTTCATTTTCCAGAGTTTTAATTTATCCAGTGAACTTACGCTGTTAGATAACTTGTTATTGTCTAATTCTTACGGATTATCCCTTTCCCGGGAGCTGGCAGTAAAAATTGCACAGAAGTCGTTAGATATTGTGAAATTAGGTGATAAGAGCCGTTACTATCCAGGTGAGCTTTCTGAAAATGAAAGACAGCGAGCAGCTATGGCAAAAGCCATCGTGAAAAGACCTGAATACTTGTTTGCTGATGAACCGACTCGTCACCTGAACCATCAGGAATTAAAGATGTTTATTGATATCTTTAAATTTATCGCTCATGAGCAGAAAGGCACCGTCGTTATCGCCTCTCAGGATAAGCGCCTGATTCAATATGCTGACAGCATGATTACTCTGGAAAGCGGTAAAATTGTTAAGACATATGAGTCCTTTCAGGAACGAAGAGTAATGGTATCCTGATTGTTATTTCCTTAAAAAAACGGCCTGATATCAGGCCGTTTTCTATTTCACTGAAATCAGTTTTACTTACTGATTTTTTTATACTTAATACGGTGCGGTTCCAGTGCTTCAGCACCCAGAGTACGCTTCTTATAATCTTCGTATTCGCTAAAGTTTCCTTCAAAGAAAGTCACTTTACCTTCATCCTGATAATCGATAATGTGCGTTGCAATGCGGTCAAGGAACCAGCGGTCA
The DNA here is from genome assembly GCF_963895965.1 of Xenorhabdus sp. PB30.3. NCBI lineage: Bacteria > Pseudomonadati > Pseudomonadota > Gammaproteobacteria > Enterobacterales > Morganellaceae > Xenorhabdus > Xenorhabdus sp. PB30.3. The sequence goes on from NZ_CAWQMW010000151.1 coordinate 1,122, forward strand.
TGGGAAATAACCATCGCACAGCCCGGGAATTCCAGCAGGGCATTTTCCAGCGCACGCAGTGTTTCGATATCCAGATCATTGGTTGGTTCATCCAGCAGCAACATGTTGCCACCAACCTGTAGAAGTTTTGCCAAATGCAGACGTCCACGCTCACCACCGGATAATTCACCCACGCGCTTGCCCTGATCCACACCCTTAAAGTTAAAGCGGCCAACATAGGCGCGGCTTGGGAGCTCAAAGTTACCAATGCGCATAATATCCTGCCCACCGGAAACTTCTTCCCATACCGTTTTCTTATCACCCATGGCATCGCGGAACTGGTCAACAGAGGCTAGTGTTACTGTTTCACCCAGCGCGATTGAACCGGAATCAGGCTGTTCCTGACCTGACAGCATACGGAACAGAGTTGATTTACCGGCACCATTCGGACCAATAATCCCGACAATTGCGCCTTTTGGCAGAGAAAAACTCAAGTCGTCGATCAGAACACGATCACCATAAGATTTGGTCAGGTTGCTGACTTCCAGTACTTTATCTCCCAGACGTGGGCCTGGTGGAATAAACAACTCACTGGTTTCATTGCGCTTTTGATACTCAACATTATTAAGTTCTTCAAAGCGGGCCAAACGTGCCTTACCTTTAGCCTGACGCCCTTTTGGATTCTGACGAACCCATTCCAGTTCTTTCTCAATGGATTTACGGCGAGCCGCTTCTGAAGCAGCTTCCTGCGCCAGACGAGCATCTTTTTGCTCCAGCCATGAAGAGTAGTTACCTTCCCACGGAATACCTTCACCACGGTCAAGTTCCAAAATCCAGCCAGCCACATTATCGAGGAAGTAACGGTCATGGGTAATAGCAACAACAGTGCCTTCATAATCGTGCAGGAAGCGTTCCAGCCACGCCACAGATTCTGCATCAAGGTGGTTGGTTGGTTCATCCAGCAGCAGCATGTCTGGTTTTTCCAGCAGCAGGCGACAAATTGCAACACGGCGACGTTCACCCCCTGACAGGTGCTCAATTTTAGCATCCCATGCAGGTAAACGCAGAGCATCCGCCGCTCTCTCAAGCTGATTATCCAGATTATGACCATCATGAGACTGGATAATCGCTTCCAGCTCACCCTGTTCTTTTGCCAGCTTGTCAAAATCTGCATCAGGATCAGCATATGCCGCATACACTTCATCAAGACGTGTCAGCGCATGCTTAACTTCGCCAACGGCTTCTTCTACCGCTTCGCGAACAGTGTGCTCAAGATTAAGTTTAGGCTCCTGTGGCAAATAGCCGATTTTAATCCCAGGCTGTGGGCGAGCTTCTCCCTCAATATCTTTATCAATGCCCGCCATAATACGCAGTAAGGTCGATTTACCGGCACCATTCAGACCAAGAACGCCGATTTTTGCTCCGGGGAAAAAACTAAGAGAGATATTTTTCAGAATATGCCTTTTCGGGGGAACAATTTTTCCAACCCGGTGCATACTATAAACATATTGAGCCAAAGTAATGTACCTTTTTGATAATTAAGGAAATATATAATATTCATTGACGTTTAAGGGGCTAGGATGGCGTATTCTACCCTAAATTAATGCCGTCGTGTTGCTACCTGTTTAGCATTCTTTTCACACGATCAAACGGAGGTGAGGTAATGATCTTTATCTTCCGGGCTACCTCTTCGTTGGTTTCGTGCCGGCTTTCCTCACTCATACCAGCCTGCGTTTTTATCAATAGATGTTTATCTATTCTTCCAGAGATTAATGAGAAGTTCCTGCCCCTCAGCAGAAATCAGCTCTTTGACTGAGTAAATTCGTTTCCGGCGAATTTACCATTCCCTTGCCGCTGCGATGTCTCTTGAAATTCCCTGAGAATTAAGAATGCTGAAATACAGCTTTTCTATTTTATCATCTGATTGAAATAATTAACGTATTGTATGAATCAAATAAATTAATAACCAATTATGGCAATAATATTTAAGTCATATCTTTTTTCTTACCTAAACTTGCAATCAAACCACTAATTTTTACATTCATTAGTATGATAAAACACTTCAATATTATTATAATTAAAACAATTAATGTATTGTTCGTTGCCGTCAATTTTCTGGAGGAGTATGTGACTATAAATAAGTGGCAGCATTTTATCATGGCTGTCAGTCTGGCTTCTGTTGTTGGTATAGCACAGGCTGATTCTCTGGAAGCCCAGCGTGAGCGATATCAGGCAATAAAACTCGCATGGGATGCGAAAAACATGCAAGAAGTTGAACGGTTGATGCCCACACTGAAGGATTATCCCCTGTATCCTTACCTTGAGTATCGGCAATTAGTTCATAACCTAAAAATGACATCTCCTCAGCAGGTACGCCATTTTATTGACACTCACCCAACCCTGCCACCGGCTAATTCCCTGTCATCCCGATATATCAATTTACTGGCGAGTGACGGAAACTGGCATAGCCTTCTGGCATTCAGCCCCCATAAACCAAATAACGTAGCAGCAAGCTGCAATTACTATTTTGCGAATTGGGTAACCGGAAAGCACAAGACGGCGTGGGAAGGAGCCAGAGAAATTTGGTTACGAGGGAGTTCGTTACCCGATGATTGTGATAGTTTACTGGACGTCTGGGAGCGTTCCGGCTATTTATCCGTAAATTTAATATTGCAACGTATCGAACTCGCCGTAAACGAGAATAACACGACACTTGCCAATTATCTTATTAATCGCCTACCCTTCGACTACCATAGCTTAAAGGCTCATTTACAAAAACTGCAAAGTGATCCCACATCTGTTGAACATTTTGCCAGAACAGTAAAGCCAACGAACTTTACCCGCTTCTTTGTCACTAATGCATTTTCCCATTTTGCCCATAAAAATACAGAAAAAGCCCGGCTCAGTATTCATTCCATCGCCCGGGCACAAAAAATGAATGAAACAGAAAGGCAGAAATTAAAAGATATCGTGGCCTGGCAATTAATGGGAGAAATTACACCGGAACAGGAAAAATGGCGGGATAACGCAATTCGTGAATCACATTCCAGCACATTAATCGAACGTCGTGCCCGTCTGGCACTCAGGAATGCTGATGAAAAAGGGTTAGCTGAATGGTTAAATCTTTTACCTAAAAATATCCTGCAAAAAGATGAATGGCAATACTGGAGCGCCATCACCTTGTTGAATACAGGAAAGAAAAAAGAAGGAGACTTAATACTACGTAAGCTGATGGAACAGCGTGGTTTCTACCCTATGGTAGCAGCACAGAAATTACATCTGCCCTATCCTCTGGTTATCAATAAATCAGAAAGACCCGACGCCTCTATTGCGAAATTGCCACAGATTAAGCGGGTACGTGAATTAATGTATTGGCATATGGATGATCTGGCTCGTTCAGAATGGATAAATCTCGTTTCAGCACAAAACAGCACAAAGAAAGAGCAACTGGCCCGCTATGCTTTTGAACAGAACTGGCCTACCCTCAGTGTGCAGGCTACCATTGTGGGTAAAATGTGGGATCATCTTGAAGAGCGTTTTCCTCTGGCATGGCAAAATGAATTTGCTCATTTCACCTCAGATAAAAGTATTTCACAAAGTTATGCCATGGCTATTGCACGACAGGAAAGTGCGTGGGATCCACAGGCTCGCTCACCAAAAGGGGCAAGCGGATTGATGCAACTTATGCCAGCAACAGCGGAACATACCGCAAAGAGTAAAAAAATTGATGGCTACGCCAGCAGTAACCAATTGATGAACCCGACCATGAATATCAAAATTGGCACTGCATATCTGGAATCGGTGTACCAGAATTTCGGCAATAACCGCATACTCGCCAGTGCTGCTTATAATGCAGGCCCCAGAAATGTTGAACGCTGGCTGGCCAATAGTGCGGGAAACATCAATGCCATCGCATTCATCGAAAGTATTCCATTTGCTGAAACACGTGCCTACGTCAAAAATGTTCTGGCTTATGACATGTTTTACCATAATTTTATGGGAAATTTAGTTAATGTCTTAACCGACTCAGAATGGCAAAGACGTTACTAATTTCAGATACAATTATGGTATTATTTTGTACTAGTTAAATAGTATGGCTAAAAATTATGACACAAAATCATTTGATTGACCCTGCACTTTCCCCAGAAGAGGGTGATGACTGGTTTGCTTTTGTAAAATTATTACAAACAGCATTCGAACAAAATTTGCAACATCAGATTTTGCAGTTATTATTGACACCCGATGAGCGTACAGCACTATCAACCAGAGTTCGGATTATTCAAGAATTAATGCGAGGGAAAATGAGCCAGCGCGAGCTGAAAAACGAACTTAGTGTTGGGATTGCAACAATCACGCGTGGTTCAAATAGCCTGAAATCAGCGCCAGCTCACGTCAAAGAATGGCTGGAAACACAATTATTGAAGTAAATCTATTGTGGTAATAATCGGTTAGAAAAAAGCATTTTTATATTATTAGATACAGAGGCCATAACATCATGGCCTTCTGTGACTGGATCATTAAAGTTGGTTATTCAATATCTTTGTAAATTTCATGATGAATAGGAACGAGAGCCAGTATCAATGCCTGATGATAAACACTAGTGCGAGTCAGGATACCATTGGTAAAAAAGCCAATTGCCCCACCTTTCTGTTTGATATTATCAACACCGGTCAAATAAGCCATTTCGTGACCAAGCTCACGCCCTTCACGAATGCCTTCCAGTACCTTTTCAGGCAGCATCAGGCTGGCAGAGCGCGATTCACCCCGAATTTGTTTATATTCAATAACCATCCAGGCAAATGTCATGTCATCTTCGATTCCGGCTTCAACACCGACCCAAAAATCGGCTTCCGGCCGAACCTGACGAGCAGCCATAACCCGATGGCGGGCACCGGTACGAGTTTCAGTATTACCAATTGGCTGTTGAGGAACACTGCTATCTACATCGACATCTTCTATACGATATGTTCCTGCTCCAAAAACATCATCAAATGCAAGGCTAATCGCTTTTATTTTCGCAGGGTTAGTGGTTGCAGCAATAACATGGTACATAATAAATAAGTAATCCTTTGAACTATTTCATGATGCAGTATAACGGAAAATAAATATGTTACAGGTATATCTTGTTCGTCATGGCGAAACAGAATGGAACTTGGCTCGTCGTATTCAGGGACAATCTGACAGCCCATTAACTGAAACCGGACGACGTCAGGCACTATTGGTAGCACAAAAAGTAAAATCAGAGAACATCACACATGTTATCACTAGTGACCTCGGTCGCACACGCCAAACCGCAGAAATTATCGCACAAGCTTGCGGTTGTGAAGTGATATTAGAGCCTCGTTTACGGGAAATAAACATGGGTGTTCTTGAAAACCGTGATCTGAACTCCCTGACCCAAGAAGAAGAAACATGGCGTAAAAGTCTCGTTGATGGCACACCAAACGGGCGGATACCAGAAGGCGAATCCATGAGTGAGTTATCCGAACGGATGCGTGCCGCACTGGAAAGTTGCCGTGACCTGCCAGCCGGAAGCCGCCCTTTACTGGTAAGCCACGGGATGGCATTAGTCAGTCTGGTCTGTTCAATTTTAGGATTACCGGCCAATTCCGAGCGACGCTTACGGCTGAGAAACTGTTCTATCTCAAGAGTCGATTATCAGGATAGCCCATGGCTGGCCCCTGGCTGGATTGTTGAAACAGCGGGCGATATCACACATCTGGATATGCCCGCGCTAGATGAGCTGCAAGGTTAGCGCTGAATCGGGATGAGATATTCAAATTCCACAACGTGGCTTTGAGACTCATCCTGCAATTTTTTCCTTTCAAGATTAGTGAGATAGTATCGCTCAACATCATACCCTTTTCTGCGGGTAATATTTAATTGAGGTAAACAGACAGTGTAGATATTGGAGAGAAACTCATCGAGCTGATCTTCTTTACCAAAATAACTGAATGAAATGTACTCCCCACCCGGTAAAACAACCGGCTGGCTATCCTTGGTGTCAAAGGTCGCATACTCCGGCTCTATTGCCGTGGTATAGAAAACTGTCTGCTCATCTTCATGCTCCGCGCTGACGGTGGAGTGATGCAAGCCATACAATTTAGGCGGCAAGACTTCCGCGTGTTGCAAATAGGCAACCCAGTAATTGTGGCGCATTTCCGTACAGGCTTTTGACCATTGCTCCAGAGTGTAAGAACAGCTGTGCTCAATACCCGTCAGCAACTGATCTTCCAGAATCACAAACTTATGTTCAGGTAACGGTTTGTTATCCAACATAATAGGAGCACAAAGACCGCTAGCACACCACTCTTCACTTCGGCGGTAAGAGGCTGGCGTCCGATTAAACTGTTTTTTGAATGCTCTGGTAAAGGTTTGTTGAGAATCAAAACGATATTGCAGAGCAATGTCCAGAATGGGACGACTAGTCAAACGCAGCGCAACAGCAGCTTTAGACAGCCGTCTGGCGCGGATATAAGAACCAATCGCTTGTCCTGTAACATCCTTAAACATGCGCTGTAAGTGCCACTTGGAATAACCTGCTTTTGCTGCAACATGATCGAGGGACAGAGGACGATCCAGATTATTATCCAGCCAATGCAGCAGATCTCGAATGATGTTGGTTTGATCCATACATCTCCCTAATTCATCAAGACAAAAAGAAAACCATACAACTGTAAGATAACTGACTGTTATAAAAAAATTTAAGGATGAAAATGCTATATAGATTAATTAATAATGAGTACCTATCATTTCCAAACACTAAGATGATTTTAACTGCCTGATTTTTCACTTCATCAGGCATACCGTCGTTTTCACAACACAGTCCTTTTCCCTGTCATGACAGCAATACCTATTGTGGCTATCCAAACAAACGTTACTTTATTGCTACTCCTAAGAAGTGGCATTTTCTCTTGCGTGATAAAACAAAGCACCATGACATAATCACAACGGATAAAAATCAGACACTAAATTAAACAAGAAAAATCTTGGAATAAACTAATGGTAAATCTGATCATTTGCAAGCTTAGCTTTAGGATCCTTTACAACAAATGAAAAGATCAATAATTAGATAATCGTCTCCTACCTGTTTATATTAGTAGATGAAAACCATCTGACCTTCGATTCCAGCGGCTTTCGATAAAGAAAGAATTTTCACGCAGTATTTAGAAAATTATGGAAATCATGAAGGACAGCTTAAAGCCCTTTTGTTTACTCATTTTGCATGTATATTTAGCTATAATGCCATGTTTTTCTTTATAGATACATAAACTAATCAAATGACGTTACAAAAATCATTAATTCGCATTATATGCTAATACTGGATATTTTCACTGCATTTATTTAATTCAAGTGGACTAAATATGGTAACAATTAAGAAAATAGTGATTGCTGTTGTCCTGCTGTGTTCTCCAACGATCCTGCACGCCGAAGAGATAGGTTCTGTTGATACTGTGTTCAAATTTTTTGGCCCGGATAACAAAATAGTCATTGAAGCTTTTGATGATCCTGATGTTAAAAATGTGACCTGCTATTTAAGCAGAGCGAAGACAGGAGGTATCAAAGGAGGCTTGGGATTAGCGGAAGATACTTCTGATGCCGCAATCTCCTGTCAACAGGTTGGCCCGATCGAAGTAGCAGAAAAGATCCTTAAATCGCCGAAAAAAGGGCAGGTTGTTTTCCAGAAAAGAACATCACTGGTATTTAAAAAGCTTCAGGTTGTTCGCTTTTTCGATCCAAAACGTAATTCTCTGATCTACCTAACTTATTCCGATAAAGTTATTGATGGCTCACCAAAAAATGCCATCAGTGCTGTACCGATTATGCCGTGGAAAGAGTAAGGTAATATAAGCAATAAAATTAAAAGCCCTGATGCCATTAGGTATTCAGGGCTTTTAAAAAGATAAGGTATTTTTACAAATACGATATTTTTTAGAATAAATCAGTGGCAGGTGTAGTATCGATTAGTCTTCTAAATCACCACAAAAACGATAACCTTCACCATGAATGGTAGCGATGATTTCCGGAGTATCCGGTGTAGATTCAAAATGTTTACGAATCCGGCGGATAGTCACATCGACAGTACGATCATGTGGCTTCAGCTCACGCCCGGTCATTTTTTTCAACAGTTCTGCACGAGTCTGAATTTTCCCCGGATTCTCGCAGAAATGGAGCATCGCACGGAATTCACTACGTGGCAGTTTATAATGATCTCCCATCGGGCTGACCAGAGAACGGCTGTTGATATCCAGCTCCCAGCCATTGAACCTGTAGCTTTCAACCTGACGACGTTCTTCACCTACATGGCTCAGATTCATCGTACGGGAAAGCAGATTACGTGCCCGAATGGTTAACTCCCGTGGGTTGAAAGGCTTAGTGATGTAATCATCAGCACCAATTTCAAGCCCAAGTATCTTATCCACCTCATTATCACGCCCAGTTAAAAACATCAGGGCAACATTCGCCTGCTCACGTAATTCACGGGCAAGAAGTAACCCGTTTTTGCCTGGCAGATTGATATCCATAATCACTAAGTTGATATCGTTATCTGACAAAATATTGTGCATTTCTGAGCCATCAGTGGCTTCATAAACAACATACCCTTCAGCTTCAAAAATGCTTTTCAGGGTATTGCGTGTGACAATTTCGTCTTCAACAATCAAAATGTGCGGGGTTTGCATAGTTGCTACCTAAAATCGCTAAAAAAATAGAACCTATATGACATAAGCCGTTATTATTAATAGAAAATATTCTGTTCTCGTTCTGAATCACAGAAAACGCGGCTCATGTCTAAAAAATAAATGTTGTTGATATGTTTTACGCTAAAAGCACCTGTTACTTTTCCCTGAGGGTACATACCTAAAAAACCCCAATCAGAACAGGAGCTATATTAGTCTATTAACAGCAATATAACAGCTAGTAATGCATTTGCCCTCTAAAAAAACCAACTTTTGTTGATACATATCAAAATCAATTGTAGCACGTTAACATTATTTGTAATTGTTAATTTTAAATTAACAATACTGTTATATTTTTGGTGATTTTATGTTAATTAAAAGTGTCGTTATCTCCAACCTCTAAAGAGATCACACAACACTCAAATGTTAAAATCAGCGTGTTTTATCATAAAGACGAAATAATTACAAAATATGTTTTTTATAAAATTAAATGCTAGTAAAAATATTTGAAGCCGGATAATGACCAAATCAGTTAAAGATACTTTGAACGATTACAACACATAAAATGGCGTTTTTCTCCGCTGTAATTGTAAAAATTATTTGACTTCGACCACAGTTTCCTTTAACCAATAGGGGTCGAACAGAATAAAAAGACAGACAGGAAACCATGCGAGACATCAGCCCGAAAAATACAATTACCTCAAAAGTAATCACTGCAAACACAATCACCACGATTACCACCGGAACTACAGGTTACGGTGCGGGCTAACGCATAAAATAAAATAGTAAAAAGCCCGTATCCAACAAGATACGGGCTTTTTTTTGACCCTTTTTTAACAGTAAGTCAGGAGAGAAATACCAATGCGTGTACTTAAATTTGGAGGCACTTCAGTCGCAAACTACCAACGCGTACTGAGTGTGGCAGATATCGCTGAAAGTGAGCTACCCCTTGGGCAGGTTGCTCTAGTCCTTTCTGCCCCCGCAAAAATCACGAACCATTTAGTGGCAATGGTCGCTAAAACGGTTGCAGGGCAGGATATTGTTTCCAACATCAGCGATACTATCCAAATATTTACTGATTTACTGTCGGGGTTAAAAGAGCATCAGCCAAATTTCGATTATGAAAACCTGAAAACGCTCATGGAGCGTGAGTTTGCGCACCTGAAACAAACACTGCATGGTATTTCTCTGTTGAAACAGTGCCCGGATAGCATTAATGCCTCCCTGATTTGCTGTGGCGAAAAATTATCCATTGCTATTATGGCTGCCGTACTACAAGCCCGCGGACATAAAGTTTCTGTGATCGATCCGGTTAAAAACCTGCTTGCTCATGGGCATTACCTCGAATCCACAGTTGATATTCACGAATCCTCCAAACGTATTGCAGCCCTGAATATACCTTCTGACCATATTATTCTGATGGCCGGTTTTACGGCAGGTAATGATAATGGTGAGCTCGTCGTTCTCGGACGTAATGGTTCTGATTACTCAGCCGCCGTGCTGGCCGCCTGTTTACGCGCCGATTGCTGTGAAATCTGGACTGACGTAGATGGCGTTTATACCTGTGACCCACGATCTGTTGCCGATGCCCGTCTGTTGAAAAGCCTGTCATATCAGGAAGCAATGGAACTTTCCTATTTCGGTGCAAAAGTGCTTCATCCCCGGACTATTGCCCCTATCGCCCAGTTCCAGATCCCCTGCCTGATTAAAAACACTGTCAATCCTGATGCGCCGGGTACCTTTATCGGGAACGGGCAAAAAGATGACAGCATGCTTATTAAAGGGATCACTAACCTGAATCATATGGCGATGATTAACGTTTCAGGTCCCGGCATGAAAGGCATGGTAGGTATGGCAGCAAGAGTCTTTGCTGTGATGTCCCGTTCAGGCATTTCCGTTGTCCTGATCACTCAGTCTTCATCAGAATACAGCATCAGTTTCTGTGTACCGCAAAAAGAGCTGAACAGAGCACAGAGAGCGCTGACCGAAGAGTTTTATCTGGAGTTAAAAGATGGTGCGCTTGATCCTATTGATGTTATCGATAATCTCGCCATTATTTCTGTCGTGGGTGACGGAATGCGTACACAGCGTGGCATCTCTGCCCGTTTCTTCTCAGCACTGACCCGCGCCAATATCAATATCATTGCTCTCGCGCAAGGCTCATCAGAGCGTTCCATCTCCGCAGTGATTGACAATGATAACGCAACAACCGCAGTGCGGCTCTGTCATCAAATGCTGTTCAATACCGCTCAGGTGGTTGAAGTCTTTGTTGTCGGCGTAGGCGGTGTCGGCAGTGCATTAATCGAACAAATCCGCCGCCAGCAGTCATGGCTGAAGCAAAAACACATTGATCTGCGCGTATGCGGAATTGCCAACTCACGGGCGATGTTAACCGATATGCAGGGCATCAGTCTGGATAACTGGCAGCAGGCTTTGTCAGAAGCCAGCGAACCTTTCAGCCTGAGCCGTTTAATCCGGCTCGAAAAAGAGTACCATCTCCTGAATCCGGTTATCGTTGATTGTACATCTAATCAATCTATCGCTGAGCAGTATTCCAGCTTCCTGAGTGATGGCTTCAACGTTGTTACGCCGAATAAAAAAGCTAATACGCTTTCCATGGCCTACTATCGTGAGATCCGTCGTGCGGCAGAAAACTCAAAACGTAAATTCCTGTATGACACCAACGTAGGCGCAGGCTTACCGGTTATCGAAAATCTACAGAATTTGCTGAATGCCGGTGATGAACTGGTTCAGTTCAACGGGATCCTGTCAGGTTCTCTGTCTTATATCTTCGGTATGCTGGATGAAGGGATGACACTTTCGCAAGCAACCCTGCTGGCAAAAGAAAAAGGCTTCACTGAACCTGATCCGCGTGACGATCTCTCTGGCATGGATGTTGCGCGTAAGCTCTTAATTCTGGCCCGTGAATCCGGTTATGAACTGGAATTGGAGGATATTCACGTCGAGCCGGTTTTACCTGCCTCATTTGATTCCAATGGTGATGTCACTGACTTCCTGCAACGTCTGCCACAGTTGGATCAGGAATTTATCCGCCGGGTTGCAGATGCCGCAGAGCAAGGAAAAGTGCTGCGCTATGTCGGTATTATTGAACAGGGCCGCTGTATGGTTAAAATCGCTGCTGTTGATGGTAATGATCCGCTGTATAAAGTTAAAAATGGTGAAAACGCACTGGCTTTCTATACCCGTTATTATCAACCTATCCCGCTGGTACTGCGCGGTTACGGCGCCGGAAATGATGTCACGGCAGCGGGTGTTTTTGCTGATATATTACGCACTTTGTCATGGAAATTGGGAGTTTAATGATGGTCAGGGTTTATGCACCTGCCTCTATCGGAAACGTTGGGGTTGGGTTTGATGTGCTCGGTGCAGCAGTTTCTCCGGTTGATGGCTCACTGCTTGGCGATTGTGTTTCAGTCAAAGCCGCAGAGAAGTTTACGTTAAGTAATGAAGGGAAATTTGTCAGCAAACTGCCCGGAAATCCCAAACACAATATTGTTTACCAATGTTGGCAACTCTTTTGCCAGCGTTTGGGTAAAGAACTGCCCGTCGCCATGACGCTGGAAAAAAATATGCCGATAGGCTCCGGGCTGGGTTCCAGTGCCTGTTCGGTTGTTGCTGCACTGGTCGCCTTAAATGAATATGCCGGCCATCCTTTTGGTCGCGACCAGTTACTGGAGATGATGGGAGAACTGGAAGGCCGAATTTCCGGCGGCGTACACTATGACAATGTCGCTCCCTGTTATCTTGGCGGCCTGCAACTTATTATGGCACAGGAAGTCATGCCGCAGGGAGATGCTGTTTGCCAATCCATTCCCGCTTTTGAGGACTGGTTGTGGGTGATGGCCTACCCCGGCATCAAAGTTTCTACATCAGAAGCCCGCGCCATTTTGCCTGCCCACTATTCGCGCAGTGATATCATTAATCATGGCCGTTATTTTGCCGGATTTATTCATGCCTGCCATACCGGGCAATCCCGTTTAGCCGCCAACTTAATGAAAGATATTGTCGGCGAACCTTATCGTACACAGCTTTTACCCGGTTTTGCTAACGCTCGTGAAGGAGTAAAAAAACGGGGTGCGCTGGCATGCAGTATTTCCGGCTCTGGCCCGACACTGTTTGCAATTTGCAATGAAATGGCAATAGCTGAAGAAGTCGCTCAATGGCTGCAACAACATTACGTACAAAATGATGAAGGTTTTGTTCATATTTGCCGTCTGGATCTCGCAGGCGCACGACAGATAGGGTAACAGGTAGGATAATAATGAAATTATATAATTTAAAAGACAGTCACGAGCAGGTCAGCTTTTCACAGGCCGTTAAACAAGGGTTAGGAAAACAGCAGGGGTTATTTTTCCCACAGGATTTACCGGAATTCAGTCGTGCCGAAATTGATGAGTTATTAAAACTGGATTTTGTCAGCCGTAGCCAGCGGATACTTTCAGCTTTTATTGGTGACGAAATCCCGGCTGACCAACTGGCTGAACGTGTTAAGAATGCGTTTGCTTTCCCTGCCCCTGTATCGACTGTCGAAAATGACATCGCTTCACTTGAGCTTTATCACGGCCCGACACTGGCTTTTAAAGACTTTGGCGGACGTTTTATGGCCCAGATCCTGACTCAGATCGCAGGTGAGCAACCGGTCACTATTCTAACCGCAACTTCCGGTGATACCGGGGCAGCGGTTGCTCATGCCTTTTATGGTCTGAGTAACGTGCAGGTTGTGATCCTCTATCCAGAAGGAAAAATCAGCCCGCTACAGGAAAAACTGTTCTGCACATTGGGTGGCAACATCCATACTGTCGCGATTCAAAGTGACTTTGACGCCTGTCAGGCATTGGTTAAACAGTCATTTGATGATGAAGAACTGAAACAGGCACTGCATCTCAACTCTGCAAACTCGATTAATATCAGCCGTCTTTTGGCGCAGATTTGCTATTACTTTGAAGCCGTCGCACAAATTCCGGCAGGAAAACGTGACCAACTGGTCATTTCAGTTCCAAGTGGAAATTTCGGCAACCTGACCGCGGGCCTGCTGGCAAAATCAATGGGATTACCGGTGAAGCGTTTTATCGCAGCGACTAACGTTAACGACACCGTTCCCCGCTATCTGGCAGAAGGAAAATGGCTGCCTAATCAAACCGTTGCCACCCTTTCCAACGCAATGGATGTCAGCCAGCCTAATAACTGGCCACGCATTGAAGAACTGTTCAACCGTAAAGGCTGGGCACTCAGCGAACTGGGCAATGGCGTTGTCGATGACAAAACCACGCAGGACACCATGCGAGAGCTTGCAGCAAAAGGCTATATTTCTGAGCCACATGCTGCGGTTGCTTATCGCGTTCTGCGTGATCAATTACAGGATGGTGAATATGGTTTATTCCTGGGAACTGCGCATCCGGCAAAATTCAAGGAAAGTGTCGAAGAGACACTCGGCCAATCATTACCACTGCCACAAGAATTAGCAGAACGAGCAGATATGGAATTGTTATCCCACCTCCTGCCTGCTGATTTCGCTACATTACGCGAATTTCTGATGGCAAAAGCCTCGAAATAACCTAGCATTTGTCACTCCACTCATTATTGTGGAGTGACACTATTTATCAATGCCTCTGGTTATCAATGCTACTGATTATCAATGCTGCTCAGAGCGTTTAAACACCAGCTCATTCTCTTTAGATAGAGATTCATCAAACGCGTATCCTTCCAGATTAAACTCCACCAGCCGTGCAGGATCAGTGAACTGGTTCTGAATGATAAACCGGCTCATCAGGCCGCGGGCTTTTTTCGCATAGAAGCTGATGACTTTGTATTTGCCATTCTTTTCATCCAGAAAGACCGGCTTAATAATCCGGGCTGCCAGCTTTTTCGTATTGACGGATTTGAAATACTCGTCAGATGCCAGATTGACCAGAACATCATCCCCCTGTTGTTCCAGTGCCGCATTCAGGTTTTCCGTGATGTGATCTCCCCAGAATTTATACAAATCCTTACCACGGGGATTTTCCAGTTTGATCCCCATTTCCAGACGGTAAGGCTGCATCAGGTCAAGCGGACGCAAAACCCCATATAATCCGGATAACATTCTTAAATGAGTCTGGGCAAAATCAAAATCAGCGTCTGAGAACGTTTCTGCCTGCATCCCGGTATAAACATCACCTTTAAAAGCCAAGATCGCCTGACGGGCATTTTCCGGTGTAAAATCCGGCTGCCATTCACCAAAACGTGCGGCATTCAGTCCCGCCAGTTTGTCACTGATCCCCATCAGACTGCTGATTTGTGCCGGTGTTAACGTACGGCAGACATCAATTAACTGTTTTGACTCCTCCAGTAATGCAGGTTGACTATACTTTTTTGTAGCAAGCGGACTTTCATAATCAAGTGTTTTGGCCGGTGAAATAGTAATAAGCATGATTTTGTTCCGAATTTTTGAATGGTTATTCTCAATAATCGAGGCTTTTCCTCTCCAATTTAGCAAAAATAACCGGAAAAAGGGGAATAACAACGATAGGATTTTCCTAGCTTACGAGCCGAGCCTGACCATGTTATTATCACAGGATGGCGAGGCAACAATGCCAAAGATTTTACGTATAACGATGAGATATTAAACATGACCGATAAACTGACTTCCCTGCGTAAACTGACAACAGTTGTAGCAGATACCGGGGATATCGCGGCAATGAAACTGTATCAGCCGCAAGATGCAACAACTAACCCTTCTCTGATTTTGAACGCTGCCCAGATCCCGGAATATCGCCAACTGATTGATGACGCCATTGAATGGGCACGTGCTCAGAGCGATTCCCGTGAACAACAGATCATTGATGCCGGCGATAAATTGGCGGTTAACATCGGTCTGGAAATTCTGAAACTGATCCCCGGCCGTATTTCCACTGAAGTTGATGCCCGCCTTTCTTATGACACCGAAGCCAGTGTCGCAAAAGCAAAACGCCTGATCAAACTGTACAACGAAGCGGGCATCAGCAATGACCGTATTCTGATCAAACTGGCTTCCACATGGCAGGGTATCCGCGCTGCGGAGCAACTGGAAAAAGAAGGTATCAACTGTAACCTGACTCTACTGTTCTCTTTTGCTCAGGCTCGTGCTTGTGCAGAAGCAGGTGTTTTCCTGATTTCTCCATTCGTTGGCCGTATTCTGGACTGGTACAAAGCAAACAGTGATAAGAAAGAATTCGCACCAAACGAAGATCCGGGTGTGATTTCTGTTTCTGAAATTTACCAGTACTACAAAGAACACGGCTATAACACCGTTGTTATGGGTGCAAGTTTCCGTAACTCCGGTGAAATTCTGGAACTGGCTGGCTGTGACCGTCTGACTATCTCTCCAGCATTGCTGAAAGAGCTGTCTGAAACAGCAGGCGAAGTTGAGCACAAACTCAGCTATGAAGGTGAAATCAAGCCACGTCCTGCGGCAATGACTGAAGCTGAATTCTATTGGGAACATCATCAGGATGCGATGGCAACCGAAAAACTGGCGGAAGGTATCCGTAAGTTTGCTATCGATCAGGGTAAACTTGAGAGCATGATCGCTGACTTGCTGTAGTCCTGAGCGGCACACTATACCCATTGGATTTCGAGTTGCATCGCGGCGGCAAGGGAGAGAATCCCCGGGAACATAGAGAACTATGTGACTGGGGTGAACGAGCGTAGCCAACAAAGAGGCAACTTGAAAGACGAAGTGTATATTTTTTATTCCTTAAAGGCGACATAATAACCGTGTCGCCTTTTTCACTTTCACTATTTTTATCATTTGCTGTTAATTGAGGTTCGCATGAATGTATTACGCATTGGCCTCGTGTCTGTTTCTGATCGTGCTTCCAATGGTATTTATCAGGACAAAGGTCTACCTGCATTAGAAGAATGGTTGGGAAAAACGGTAACGACGCCTTTCAGTATAGAAGCCCGCCTGATCCCTGATGAGCAAATCCTGATTGAACAAACTCTGTGCGAATTAGTTGATGAATTGGGCTGCCATTTAGTTCTGACAACAGGTGGAACAGGTCCTGCTCGTCGTGATGTTACCCCGGATGCAACTCTGGCAGTTGCTGATCGTGAAATGCCCGGATTTGGTGAGCAGATGCGCCAAATCAGCCTTCAATTTGTACCCACCGCAATTTTATCCCGTCAGGTAGGCGTGATCCGCAATCAGGCATTAATTCTTAACTTACCCGGGCAGCCTAAAGCTATAGCAGAAACGCTGGAAGGGCTGAAAGATGATAGCGGAAAAGTCTTAGTACCCGGAATTTTTGCCAGTGTACCTTATTGCATTCAGTTGTTAGATGGCCCCTATATCGAAACTGATGAAAGCATTGTCTCAGCCTTCAGGCCTAAAAGTGCCCGCCGTTAAGATCTTAATGCTGGCTGACTGTTGTTATTACTCAACTTATTATTGCTCAACCAGCAGAAATTAGATTTTGAAAAGGTTCTGAATACATCAGAACCTTTGAGAAGCTGAGCTGGCTCAAATCAGGCTGCCACCGCCCGTTTCAATAACCTGTTTATACCAATAGAAACTTTTCTTACGACGGCGTTCCAGCGTTCCGGTTCCCTGCTCATTTTGATCAACATAGATATACCCGTAACGCTTGGAAATCTCCCCTTTTGAGGCACTAACCAAATCAATGGCTCCCCAGCTGGTGTAACCCATGACATCCACTCCATCTTCAATGGCTTCCCTAACCTGCACAAGATGGTCATTAAGATAGCTAATCCGGTAATCATCCTGAATTGTGCCATCGGCTTCTACGGTATCTTTGGCTCCCAGTCCATTCTCAACAATAAACAGCGGCTTCTGGTAACGATCCCATAATAAATTCAGTAACGTTCGCAATCCGACAGGGTCTATCTGCCATCCCCATTCTGAACTGGCCAGATGGGGATTCGGGATCATATTCAGAATATTACCCTGCTTTTTCTGATAGTCCGCTTCATTGCCGGAAGTACACCCACTCATGTAATAACTGAATGAGATAAAATCCACCGTGTTTTGCATCTCAAGCTTATCCTGTTCAGTTATCGTGACTTCAATACCATGTTCCCGGAAATAACGCAGCATATAACCCGGATATGTCCCACGAGCCTGAACATCACCAAAAAACAGCCATTTCTGGTTTTGCCGGAGAGTCGCCAGCACATCATCCGGTTTACAAGTCAGTGGGTACATCAGCCCACCCAGTAACATATTGCCGATACGGGCATCAGGGATAATTTCATGGCAAAGTTTTACCGCGCGGGCACTGGCAACCAATTGATGATGAATAGCCTGATAGATTTCTGACTGTGTGCTGTTTTTCGGTAACCCGACGCCAGTTAGTGGCTCATGCAGTGACATATTGATTTCATTGAATGTCAGCCACAATTTCACTTTTTTCTGATAACGAGTAAAAACTGTGCGCGCATAACGCTCAAAGAAATCAATTAATTTACGATTTCCCCATCCACCGTGTTTTTTAACCAACGCCCACGGCATTTCATAATGGGATAACGTAATGACTGGCTGAATTCCGTATTTCGCCATTTCATCAAATAACCTGTCATAAAATGCCAGACCCGCTTCATTGGCCTGCATTTCATCGCCCTGAGGAAAAATCCGGCTCCATGCGATGGAAGTCCGCAAACAAGTGAATCCCATTTCTGCAAACAGAGCGATATCTTCGGGATAACGATGGTAAAAATCGATAGCGATATCTTTAAGATATTGTGTACTCTCAGACTCTCGCTCAATGACCGGCCCCATAATTCCCTGTGGCTGGACATCCGAAGTAGAAAGGCCTTTTCCGTCAGCTAAATAAGCGCCTTCAACCTGATTGGCAGCAATAGCCCCTCCCCACAGAAAATGTGTCGGAAACTGTTTCATACAAATATCCTCTCGGGTTACAAACTAATTGATCAATAGGGTTTTAATGATACTTTTCACTGTTAACTTTCTTTTGTAGAAGGCCTGAGCAAAGAATTAGAAGAGGCCGGAAGCCCAAACAGCCATGTCAGTACAGTAGAAATGATAAAGGCCAGCGCTGTGCCAATCATCGCTCCCCACACCGTGTTATTGATGCCTGTTGGTGGGATCATCTGAGTGAAGGTAAAAATATTCACCAGCCCCGCTGAATAAATTGCGCCTTGGTAATACCCCACCACCGAACCACCAATTGCCCCCGCAACGCAGCCAAAAATAAATGGGCGTCGGTAAGGTAAAGTCACACCATAAACCGCAGGTTCAGTAATACCGAACATACCGGAAGTCGCAGCAGAACCCGCCAGCATTTTTAATTTCGCATCCCGCGTACGCAAAAATACCCCAAAGGCCGCCCCTGTTTGCCCTATCACTGCGGGCAGCAACAGAGGTGTTAATGTATCGTGCCCGAGAACCGCCAAATTATTGATAGCAAGAGGAACGAATCCCCAATGAAGGCCGAAAATCACAAAAACCTGCCAGACTGCGCCCATAATCGCCCCAGCCAGTGCAGGAGCTACCCCATATACCGCCTGATAACCACCAGCCAGCAATTGACTCAGCCATGTAGCCATTGGCCCGATAACCAGAAACACCAGTGGAACAATCAATATGAGACAAATAAGAGGAGTGACGAATCCCTTAATCGTGGCAGGGATGTGATCATTCAGCTTTCTCTCCACTTTACAGCTAACCCAGGAAGCAAAAATAATGGGGATTACCGATGCACTGTAGTTCAGGAATGAGAGCGGGATCCCCATGAAATACTCGGTAGTGCTTCCCGCACTTGTTGATGCCTTAAAGGCGGAGATAATCATCGGATGAACCAATGCTCCCCCGATGGCCATCGTAATAAAAGGATTGCCGCCGAATTTCTTACCGGCTGTATAACCGAGCAATAGAGGAAAAAAGTAGAACAAAGAGTCGCTGGCAGCATACCAGACGTGATAAGTCCCGCTATCAAGAGACATCCATTTCAGAGTAACAGCAACCGCAAGCAGCCCCTTCAAAATACCCGCCGCTGCCATAACACCTAAAAATGGGGTGAAAATACCGGATACAACATCAATAAACTGATTAAAAAGGCTGTCTTTTTTATTGTTAGCGGAGTTCGGAAGCTCAGCGGTATCTGATGTTTGCTCAGCAGAAGTCAGTTCTTGCTGAACAGCCTGATAAACATCACCGACCTGATTCCCGATAACTACCTGAAACTGACCTCCGCTTTCGATAACCGTGATAATACCTGACTGAGCTTTTAACTTATCAATGTTAGCCAGAGCACTATCCCGTAATTTAAATCGTAGCCGGGTTGCACAATGGATGAGACTGATAATGTTCCCTTGACCACCAACATCCGCAATAATTTCCTGAGCTAATAGCTGGTATTTCATACTATTTTTTCCCCATTCTTCCATAGCGTGTTATTTTTCTATACCCATGGATTTCAAGATGTATCGCGGTAGCCACTGCTCGATGAAAGGTAGAAGCCTCTTTAACAACCTAAAAGTATACATAAACTATATTTATGTAATGATAACCAGAATGAGTAGAATGCAGCCACAAAAAGACAACTTGAAAGAGGGCGGGTATATTGAATGGAATACAAAGTAGTACACTTTATTCAAGCGAAAAAAAACCTGACAACCCTTCCAACACAGCAATTCAGGAAATCATTGTCAGGAGTTATACCCTAAAGATCTTCAAGTGAAGCAACTGACAATAACTTCAACTTAAAGAACAACAAGTATATCTGCGTAAATGTTTAAAATAGTGATAATTCAATTTTAAAGCCTAGTTTCTTTTGTAAATCACTCAAATTTCTCGTCATAAAAATGTGACGATGATCGCGATATTCCAGATAACTCATTCTCGTTAAGAGCAAGCTGCATCGCGGCGGCAAGGGAATTCATCTCTGGGAACATAGATAGCCATATATTTATAAAGTCGGTGGCTGGGGTGAGCGAGCACAGCCAACAAAGAGGCAACTTGAAAGACGAGCCGTATTAGTCATTACTTTGCCTAGTGCTCGAACCATCGGAAAAACTTTGATATCATGATATTCAATGAATCTATTGAATATCATGATATTGGGAACCAGATGTCAATGTTTGATAAACAAATTCTTGTTGAGATTGCCGAAATAGCCAAAGTACTGGGAAATGTCCATCGCCTGACATTACTTGAGTGCCTGATGAATTCTGAGCAATCCGTCGAATGCCTGTCAGAGCTTTCCGGTCTGTCTATTGCTAACACATCCCAGCATCTGCAACATTTAAAACGTTCAGGGATCCTGCAATCCCGTAAAGTCGGTAAACATGTGTTTTATCGTCTGGGGGATGGTCCGGTGATGGATATCATTACCACTATCCAGAAATATGCTGAGTTTAATCGGGCAGAAATGCGCAGATTGATTGATGATATGGATAATCAGGAAGCTATTTCATGGGATGAATTGCTGGATCGAATCAAGGAAAAGAGCACCATATTATTGGATGTCAGGCCGAAAGAAGAGTTCAATCAGGGGCATTTACCGAATGCCATCAATATACCGATTGATGAACTGGAGAGCCGATTAGATGAACTGACTTCCAACTCAAATCTTATCGCTTACTGCCGCGGCCCCTACTGCGTTCTTTCTGATAATGCCCTTGAATTATTACGCGCCAAAGGCATTCGTGCCCGCCACTTTAAAAAAGGGTTTTCCGGCTGGAAAGATGCCGGGATGGATGTTGAAAGTATCTCTTAGGTTATTATAGGCCTGTAACAGGCCTATCTCTTATGGTTTTCTATTCTCAAAACACAGCGCAATGGCACGATAACGGTTCTGCGCTGTGTGAAAAATCAGAATAATAAAATAAATCATATTATTAGAAATAGATAATGCTTATCGTAAATCTAATACATTGTTTTCTTTTATAGGAAGCAATGCGTAGATTCATATATTCAATACAATGTTTATGGATCAATGTGATTGAACCAGATAAAAATTAAAGGAGATCTATTTCATAGATGGTAATGTCTTTCTGCTATTCCAATAGAATTAGATATTTATTGCATAAAGGGTGTTTTACATCATCGGATAATCAATCAGGCTGTTGATATTTTCAAGAATTGTTATGAAGCAATGATTAACGATTTGCTCCCACATCAAGTTGAAATGAAAAGAAAAAATAGAGCGCACTGCCTGTAAGATAAAAATGTAATTTTGTCTGATGACTTGTCTTTTACCTAAAACCGAAGATTAACATCTATAATATTATAATGTTACCCCACCTTATAAAAACTACAGATTAAATACCTTTTAATATTAAATTAGATTTGTTTTTAGCTTTATTAGAGTCTGATAGAATCATCAGTATACCTGCTGTTTTTCAATATGTAGTTTCCTTAACTACATATTGAGATCCATAAAGTATATAAACTCATATGAAAAATATTTTATAACTATAAATCGGTACCTTATGTCACAACATCACAATCGTTCTCTAAACAAACAGGATTATAAAACTCTTTCTCTGGCAGCTTTAGGCGGTGCATTAGAGTTTTATGACTTTATTATCTTTGTTTTTTTTGCTGTCGTACTGGGGGAACTGTTTTTCCCTGCAGACATTCCTGAATGGCTCCGACAACTCCAGACTTTTGGGATTTTTGCGGCCGGTTATCTGGCACGGCCTTTAGGCGGGATCATCATGGCGCATTTTGGTGATCTGGCCGGGCGCAAAAAAATGTTTTCTCTCAGTATCCTGCTAATGGCTTTACCTACATTAATTATCGGCATGTTACCGACCTACACTACAATTGGCATCATCGCCCCACTACTTCTGTTAGTTATGCGAATTATGCAAGGAGCGGCAATCGGTGGTGAAGTTCCCGGTGCATGGGTATTCGTGGCAGAGCATGTTCCCCGTAAACATATCGGTTTTGCCTGCGGAATATTAACTGCGGGATTGACTCTCGGCATTTTGCTTGGCTCTCTGGTCGCAACAGCAATTACTTCGGTTTACAGTAAACAGGAAGTTTTAGACTGGGCATGGCGTCTGCCTTTCTTCCTTGGTGGTCTCTTTGGCCTATGTGCCATGTACCTGCGTCGCTGGCTACATGAAACGCCAATATTTAAGGAAATGCAGGCACGTAAGGCATTATCAGATGGTTTACCCCTGAAATCCGTCATTCAGAATCATAAACGAGCTATTACTGTTTCCATGTTGCTGACCTGGCTTCTTTCTGCGGGTATTGTCGTCGTCATTCTGATGACTCCTACCTATATGCAGACAGTTTTCCATCTTGAACAATCCATGACGCTGAAAGCCAACAGTCTGGCAATTGTGTCACTTTTTATTAGCTGCGTATTAGTCGGGCATTTCTGCGATAAATGGGGTGCCAGCAAAGTTTTATTGGCAGGCAGCTTATTACTGGGCGCAGCCGCTTGGTTCTTCTATCACAATATCAGCCATGACCCCATCAGACTATACAGTGCTTATGCAATCGTAGGGTTCTCTGTGGGAGTTATCGGTGCTGTACCTTTTATTATGGTTCACAGTTATCCACCGGAAGTCCGCTTCAGTGGTATTTCTTTTTCATACAATCTGGCCTATGCCATTTTTGGCGGGCTAACACCGATTATCATCACTCTGTTAATGCAATATACGCAATTAGCTCCCGCATACTATATGCTGATGCTGTCTGCGATGGGAGTGTTATTAGGGCTTTATCTGAGTAGAAAAACAATATCAGGTAATCAGGCAATATAAAGCAAGAGATAACCATAACCACCCGCTATATGGGTGGTTATGATTGAATCCAACAGAACCTTTTATTTCTCTAGGACAACCCCACCCGATTGTTGCCTTGGTAACGCTATAACAAGCTCAAGAATGGCTATTGCAGCGAGCGTAGTGATAAATAAGGATTTACCTGCTTCAACTAATATCCAACCACCTATTATTGGAAAACCGAATATCCCTACAAAGTAAGAGACAACGAACCAAGTAAGAGCTGCGTGGCGATTCTCAAGAGCAGATTCATTTATCGCCCAAGTTTGGATAACGGGATATACCAACCCATACCCCAGACCCGTTAAAATAGCGGCTACAATCTGAAAGGCTGAATGAACAGGTATACCGAACAAAAATAAAATACCCAGAACTAAAAATGACATAAGTGTGATAACAAGTGGAATACGAGGTACAGTTGATAAATAGCGAGCCAGCAGAAGCCGTGATATAACCACAGTCACTACATGAACAGCAAAAAATGTGCTGGCTCTTGAATCTGTTCCTTCCACTATTGAACTCTGGAACGACATCATGCCAGAAAACACGCAGCCTCCCAGTCCTACCATAATAATCGGACGGATTGCACTAGTAGCCGCAATCTTCGATATATTCTTTATCCAGGGTCTTAATGATAATTCCCGTTGAGCCTGAGGTTCTCTAAACCCAAATACCATGAAAAATAGCGATGCAAAAATAGCAACAATACCAACCAGAAGAAAAGCTATTAAGATAGGTATTTTTACCTGTTCAACAACGACGTAGAGTAAAATGGGGCTGCCACAAATTCCTGCCATCTGGAAAGCACTGAAACGTGTAAACCAGTATCCTCTATCTACATCAGAAATACGTTCAGACAACGCCATTGGCCCGCTGATATAGAACATACCCCAACCAAGGCCAATCAAAAACGCGCCTATACGTGGCATGTAACTCAGATCACCCGCGGAACTGCTGAGAAAAAAATAACCACATGACACTGATAAAGCTGCTAAGGCTGCGAAACGCGATGCTTCCAGCCTCCCGGCAAACCATCCAACTAAAGGAACACCAATCAAAGTGCCGATTAAAGCCACACTCAGTGTCATTCCTGCGTCAATATCACTCCCTCCTTGTGACCGAAAAAATTCAGAAATTAAGAAAGTCGCTCCATATCCACCCGCAGTAAAAGTCGTGCCGAAGAGGAGAAAAAGTGCTGATGTCGTTCGCATAAATCAAATCCTATATCACTAAGAACTGAATGCTCTTGGAACCATAGACCTCAGTTTATTTATTGCTTCTTTCAACTTATGGCAAACATAGTCTATTTCTTCTTCATTGTTAAATCTTCCCAACCCGAAACGTACACTGGCTTGAGCGTGCTCATTACTAACACCTATAGCCTTTAGCACATGTGACGAATCTCTGTTTGCAGACGTGCATGCAGACCCTGAGGACAGTGCAATATCAGAAAGCTCAAGCAACAGCGAGTCTGCATCTATTCCTTCAAACGTTACATTAAGTAACCCCGGCAGACATGCAGTTAGATGACCGTTTATCCGAATACCATCCACATTTTCAATAAGATATTGTCGCAGTATATTTCTCAGGTGACCTAATCTCTGTGATTCGTCTGGTAAGTTTTTAACAGACAACTCAACTGCACGACCAAACCCTACTATCCCTGGGACATTAAGAGTCCCAGAGCGCAGACCCCGTTCATGTCCGCCACCAACAATGAGGGGAGATAAAACAATATTTTTATCGCGCGAGTTGATATAAAGTGCTCCAATACCTTTCGGCCCATATATTTTATGTGCAGAAAATGAGGCCAGACTAATATTCAAACGTTGTACATCAAACTCTATTTTGCCAAGCGCCTGTGTAGCATCAGTATGAAAAATTATATCCTGCTCTTTACAAATAGCGCCTATTTCCTCAATTTTTTGCAATGAACCAATTTCATTATTTGCCGACATAATAGAAACCAGATAAGTATCATCTCTCAATGCGCTATATATTGAGGCAGGGGATACAACACCGTCACTTTGCGGTTGCACATAGGTGACATCTATTCCCATTGATTCAAGTTTAGCGCAACAATCAAGAACAGCCTTGTGCTCAATCATTGATGTGATGACATGCCCTTTTTTATTTTTATGCTGAAGAGTTGTGATGGCAAGATTAATCGACTCGGTTGAGCCAGATGTAAATATAATATCCGATGGGCTTACCGCATTGATTGATGATGAAATTAATTTTCTGGCATGCTCAACGGCCTCTCTGGCTTTCCAGCCAAAAGCATGGCTAATACTAGATGCATTGCCATACTCATGAGTAAGATAAGGCATCATAGATTGAAGCACTTCGGGATCTAATGCAGTTGTAGCATTATTATCTAGATATATTAATTTGGATAGAGTTTGCATAATGTTCTGCTTTGTAATGTGAAGATGGAATTATATTATTTAAAATAATTAGGCAAGTGTTATATCACCCTGACTCACATCACCAGTTTCACTAACGAGATTAAGACGAATAGCACTGGAAACACCTAACATATGGCTAAGTTGAAGTCCGCGAGCATATGCTAGTGCTCTAGACCACACACAATCTTCAAAGAATACTTCCAAAAGAGTATCTGTATTATTACCTGCTGCTTTTTCAAAATATTCTTTTGTAATAGCTGCGCAGGTGAGTTTTTGAGTTGGCTCTTCATAAGAAACATCAGACATTGATGGTTTGGAATCTGATGTGCTTTTGGAAACCATACGTTGCTTGAGTATTTCGGGGATTTCTTCAGAGGCAAGGATGTGAACTAAGTGTTGTCTAGCGGAATCTTCGTGAATAACTCGTATTTCACCAAGTGATATTTGATGCTTTTCAGCTATGGGTAAAAAAACGTTTACAATCGAGGTGTGGAGTTGGCTCAAACGAGGGTTTCTTTTTTGAGAGTTAGATAGATTATCTGCCAAGAATTGTAAACGAAATATTCCACGGTGATCGAAGGCTATAGATATTTTTGGTAATTGACCACATTTTTCTTGGATTTTTTTTGCTAATACAAGCGCTGCTTCAAAGGCTTTTAGTTGTGCTTCGACAACTATTTTATCCTCTTTATCAAGATAAACACGTGAATTGCCAGCGAGTATACTAATATTATTTTCTTGTATATTTATATTCATTAACTATTCGCCCGTCATATTTAATTGTTAATCCACGCAGATGAAGATAGCACATGAAAAATTCATCAAACAATTTTCAAATTGAAAAGTATAAGCTAGATCAAAATATTATATGAGGTTGGAATTAGAACATATATAAAAATTAAATTCCTCGTTTAATTTATTAAAATAGTGACAATCATCCTTTCTCAATGTTTCTCACCCTGATGATTTCGTGCCTTATGGGATATGTCTTCACACTAAAGAAATAAAG
>NZ_CAWQMW010000152.1:0-27880 GCF_963895965.1 Xenorhabdus sp. PB30.3
CTATAAGATCGCGTTATTTAAATAACATATAAAATCCCTTTTATATCAATAAATAACAAATTTATTTTTATTATTGGATAAAGAAAACACCGCTATTTGTAGTATATTCAGCCTTACCGGATTGTGGAATAAATAATCTAATAAAAACCCATTCTTATTTTATATATTCAGGTTAATTTAATGACAGGTAATATCAAAAAAATCCATGAATTAAAACATAAATAATAATATAAATTAATTATCATGTATGTTATTAACTCAAATAACAGTCTAATTTGTTATCTTCATTGCAAATTTGATTCTTTTAGTTGCGCTGATGCTTTTTCACGAACATTATTATTCATAAGATAAATTCATAATAAAAATACCATAAATAAAAATGAAGATAAAAGTTGCACTTATTGATGATCACGTTGTGGTTCGTTCAGGATTTGCCCAATTACTAACACTAGAAGATGATATTACAATTGTCGGGCAATACAGTAACAGTAAAGAAGCATGGCCAGATCTGCTGGTAAAAAATATAGACATAGCTATTATGGATATCGCCATGCCACATGAAAATGGTTTACAACTCCTTGCACGCCTACGTCCAAAACACCTAAATTTTTATACTATCATGCTCAGTATTTATGATACTGCGGCTCTTGTACAAACTGCGCTTGATTCAGGGGCTCGTGGCTATCTGACAAAATGCTGTGGAGCAGAGGAACTGGTGCAAGCAGTACGTACAGTCCACAATGGAGACATTTACCTTTGTGCTGACGCCATGAAAGCTCTACGCCAAAAGCCACAAGAATTAGATGTACTACAAGTGCTCACTCCACGGGAACGAGAAATTTTTAATCTTTTAATCCATGGAGTAAATGCGAAAAGTATTGCGGAGCAACTTAAATTAAGTCCAAAAACTGTACATGTCCACCGAGCAAATATTCTCAGTAAATTACAGTGTGACTCCACTATTGAACTCGTGCATTATGCATTAAAAAATCAGATTATTGCGGGTTAGTGAATGAATTGTAAAATACGCTTTAGCTTACAAGCTCTGTTTCTACTGATTTTTTACTCATTTACTTGGATCTCTCTATGGATAATCAGTTTTTATCTGAGTAAAAATGGGCAACAGGCGGCACTATTTTTACCTCAGGGACTAAGACTGGTATTAATGATTTTATTATGGCGACGTTATATCGCTATTCTTATTATAAGTGAAATCAGTATATTAATGTGGTTCTATCATGAGCAACTTATTACAAACATAAGCATATTACTGTCTCCATTTATCAGCTTGGCTACAATCATCATTGTAAAAGAAATATGGAAAAACCATTCTCTTTATTGGCAACAAATATCTATATTATTGTCTGGCGTAATAGCCAATAGCCTTTTACAGACCCTTTTATTAAGTTTTTTATTACCGAGTAAAGCTAACCTCATTTTTCTTACATCGCTAACAGGAGGGGTTCTTCTATCTCCTTTTATTTATCTTATATATATCTATTTATACGAACAAAACCTTAAAAGGCAAAATATTACTGATAACTCCTCTTATCCACAATTGCATACATCATTACTAATGTGGTGTTTCCTATTCAGCTTACTTGGTGTAAGTGGCCAATTCTTTTTATCACCTAAAATTGAAGGAATTCTGTCAATTTTGGTCTTTATTCCCAATGTATTTATGGCCTATCGTTACGGCTGGCAAGGAGGAGTTTTCTCCGCTTTATTAGGCAGCCTGATAGTAACATCTGCTCGCCACTTCAGTGGATCTTTCAGTGAATTACAAGAACTGGAAATTTTCTTAACAACACAAGCCCTATTGGGTATAGGACTTGGTATTGCCATCAGCCGTCAACAGCAATTAGCCGGTAATCTTATCCATCAACAGCGATTAACAGAAAATCTCAATCGTTATCGCACACAACTGGAACAGGAATTAGCTGCACGACAAATTCTAATGCAAAAGATAGTCCATATCGAAGAAAACATTCGTAAAAATATTGCCAGAGAATTACATGATGAAATTGGACAAAATATTACTGCAATTCAAATTCAATCTACCTTAGTAAAACGAACGGCAAATTCCCCGTTAACAATAAAAGCCGCTGATCAAATTAAATCCATTGCTCAGCAAATCCATCACTCTACTCGCCAACTTCTTCGCGAATTACGCCCTCCTGTCTTGGATGAAATGTCATTTGAACAGGCAATTCGCCATCTGATAAATGAGTTTGCTTTCGAAGAGAGGAATATTGCCTGTCAGTTCAATTAT
Source organism: Xenorhabdus sp. PB30.3 (assembly GCF_963895965.1). Taxonomy (NCBI): domain Bacteria; kingdom Pseudomonadati; phylum Pseudomonadota; class Gammaproteobacteria; order Enterobacterales; family Morganellaceae; genus Xenorhabdus; species Xenorhabdus sp. PB30.3. Next base: position 2,273 of record NZ_CAWQMW010000152.1, read on the forward strand.
CAATTATCACAGGAGCCCCAAGATAGCACTATCATTTTGACTCTATATCGATTCATTCAAGAGCTTCTGAATAATATAAATAAGCACTCTGGTGCTAACATAATAATTATTACATTAAAACAAAAAGGAAATTTTATTAAACTTCGCATAAGTGACAATGGGGTCGGAATCACTGAAGGAAAGAAAAATGCAGGTTTTGGATTAAAAGGTATTGAAGAGAGAATTCAGATAATTGGTGGAAACTGGTTATTAAAATCACAAAAAGGAACACATATTGTGATTAACTTACCCATAAATTATCATGAGCACATTAAACAATCAGGTTTATTTTTTACATGTAAAAAACATGTTTAATAATAAACAAATTTAAAAATGAGATGAATTATTTATCAATAAAAAATTACTTTTATGGAGAAATATTATTATGCTAGCCGATAACAATAGTTGGGTCTCACAGGAATACCGTTATTGGCGAGTTCATTTATTACTATCAATATTGATAGGTTATGCTACATTTCAACTTACACGCAGAAGTTTAAATGCTGTTATGCCAGCAATGCAAATAGAGTTAGTGTTAGACAAAAATGATATTGGCTGGATCGCCAGCCTATTTTATCTTGCTTACGGAGTTTCAAAATTTATATCCGGAATTTTCCATGACCATACAGGCTATCGCTGGTTTATGGGAGTAGGATTATTAATAACCGGAGTACTTAATGTTGTCCTTGCATTTTGTTCTTCATTGTCGGCCATATTAATTATCTGGACACTGAATGGTTTTTTTCAGGGCTGGGGTTGGCCACCATGTGCACGCTTACTAACTTACTGGTATTCTCGTAACGAGCGGGGATTCTGGTGGGGATGTTGGAATATTTCAATTAATATAAGCGGGATCCTCCTGACGCTATTATCAACGCTGCTAGCGACACTATATAGTTGGAGGGCAGCATTACTACTTCCCGGAGTCATTAGTATATTACTTGGAATTTGGCTATGCCAACAATTACGTGGTACTCCGCAAGAGCATGGATTACCCAGTATTGGAAATTGGCGACAAGATCATCTGGAACTGAGGCAAGAGCAACTATCCCCACCAATGCCAATGATAAAAATTTTAAAAGAAACAATTGTGTTTAATCGTATTATCTGGTTGCTTGGTATTTCCTATATTCTGATCTATTTCATCAGAACAGCAATACATGACTGGGGAAGTCTTTGGCTAACAGAAAAACATGGTTCTGATTTACTCAACACAAATAAGATTCTCTCATTATTTGAATTAGGAGGATTATTGGGAGCACTCTGCTCAGGATGGGGATCAGACTTACTTTTTCGTAGCCAGCGAGCTCCTATGATTTTACTATTTTCTCTGGGATTATTTTTTTCAGTTACAGCACTTTGGCTAGTCCCCATACAAAATAGTGCCTTACTGGCTACCTGTATTTTTAGTATTGGCTTTTTTGTATTTGGCCCACAAATGTTAATTGGGCTGGCAGCGACAGAATATTGTCATAAGAATGCTGCGGGTACTGTTACAGGCTACCTTGGGCTATATTCCTATCTGAGTGCAGCTATAGCAGGCTGGCCACTGAGTCAGGTAATTAATCATTATGACTGGTCTGGTATGTTTGCTCTAATTACGTTAGCGTCTGCATTGATGGGATTATTACTGATGCCACTATTAATATCTAATTCGAGTAAATTCAATAATCCATCTTAAAAAATTTTTCCCATTTTTTATTTCAATAGAAACATTAAATATTATTTATATAAATACAAAATAGAATGGCTTTCTGAATAAATCACTTATCCATTTTATCCTCTATCTAAAAAATGAAACGATAACATAATGAAATATAAATGCCATGTTATCGTTTCATTTTATTATCAATACAAAAAACACTCTATATATATCGAAAAATTAAAAATATCAGTCTAAAAACACCGGTGATCTTTCATAAACCTAACGGCATAAATGCTATATAGAACACATTTCTGAAATTTATTATCATTCTTATTTACGGCTATTTCCCTTCATGGTAATAACACCTGCCATCAACAATACATTGATAAAAAAAAGAAAATAAACCCACAACAAAATAAAACACTACCTGCTACCCCATCCAACACTCGAATATTTACTATATAGCAAAAAATCAAAACATTATGTAACTTCCGTTGCTCTGTATTAGAAGGAGAAACTATGTTAACTAAAAAACAAAACGGAAGCCGCTTTCTACGAACAGTAGAGTGGCTAGGAAATGCTTTACCTCATCCTGTTATTCTTTTTATTATCCTTATTGCTATTTTGTTAGCCTCTTCAGCAATCGGGCAATATTTTGACATCACAGTTATTGATCCACGCCCTGAAGGGGCAAAAGGCCGGGCGGCAGATGGCGTGATCCATATTGTCAGCTTACTTGACGCAGATGGAATTCGTAAAATTCTCTCTAATTTGGTGACAAACTTTACTGGCTTTGCTCCCTTAGGAACAGTGTTAGTTGCCATGCTTGGTGTCGGTATTGCAGAACGCTCAGGTATGCTGTCTGCTCTGATGAGGTTGGTCGTGGTGAAAGCACCACCCAAATTAACCACTTTAGCCATTGTGTTTGCCGGTATTATGTCAAATACTGCCTCCGAACTGGGTTATGTGGTACTGATTCCACTGGCCGCTATCATCTTCCACTCCCTTGGACGCCACCCACTTGCAGGTCTGGCAGCAGCATTTGCCGGCGTATCCGGTGGTTATTCTGCCAATCTATTATTGGGAACGGTTGATCCTCTGCTTTCGGGAATTACACAGCAGGCGGCACAAATCATCGATCCATCCTATACCGTTGGGGCTGAAGCTAACTGGTATTTCATGTTTGCCAGTACTTTCCTGATTTCTATTCTGGGTTATTTGGTGACTGAAAAAATTGTAGAACCACAATTAGGCCCATATACAACTACCCTGAATGAAGATGAAAGTACGTTTAAAAGTTCCGCCGAAATCACTCCCCAGGAAAAGAAAGCGCTTATCGCCGCTTCACTAACGTTTGCTGCTCTCAGTATCATTTTGGCACTGAACGTTATACCGGAAAACAGTATATTACGTAATCAGGAAACTGGGCTAATCGGCAATTCACCCTTCCTGAAATCTATTGTTGTCTTTATTTTTATCTTCTTTGCTGTGCCTGGCATTGTCTACGGCTATGTCGCCAAAACCATCAAATCCAATAAAGATGTAGTCGATGGCATGGCGCAGTCCATGAGTAATCTGGGTTTATATCTGGTTATTATTTTCTTCGCTTCCCAATTCGTTGCCTTCTTTGGCTGGACAAATATTGGTCAAATCATTGCAGTAAAAGGGGCAACCTTCCTCAATGATATTAACCTACACGGTGGCCTATTATTTATCTGCTTCATCATGATTTGTGCTTTTATTAATCTGATGATTGGATCAGCATCAGCACAATGGGCCGTAACTGCCCCCATATTTGTACCTATGCTGATGCTGGCGGGTTACGCTCCAGAAACTATTCAGGCTGCTTACCGTATTGGTGATTCTGTCACCAATATCATCACCCCGATGATGAGTTATTTTGGGCTGATTATGGCAATTACCGTAAGATATAAAAAAGATGCCGGTATCGGAACAATGGTCACCATGATGTTGCCTTATTCCGTGGTATTTATGGTGGGTTGGTCATTGTTCTTCTATCTCTGGGTCTTTGTTCTTGGTTTGCCTGTCGGCCCGGGTTCCCCCATTTACTATACTCCCGCTGGTTAATACCGGCAGGTTCATTATTGCCCTGAGTATTCACAGGGCAATAATTTCTATATTTTTCATTATCAAATAAACATTAAACTATTTTTCATAACTCAATTAAAACAAAGCATTAAATACTCGCTCAAAATTTTTATCACAAATTAACTAAAACCTGATTGCTATATTATGGATCGAGGTTAGATTGATTTTTATACTAAGGAGGCTGCTATGAATACCTTTTCGAATCCCACCAGTGTTCCTGATAATTACCGTGAAAAAATTCGTCAGATGAAACCAATTCTGCGCGAGCAAATCGGGGATGTGGAAACGCTCTTTTTGCAGGTATGTGACAAGATAGAAAAAGAGTTAACCGAAGCTAAAAAAGATGAAAAAAATCTCGGCAGTGCCTGGCCTGAGCTACACTGGCATGATTTGGCTGAAGGTAAAGTATCAGAAGAAGCCATCCAGAAAATCAAGCGTCGTGGCTGTTTAGTCATCAGGCAAAATTTTCCACGCTCTCAGGCAATAGAATGGGATAAATCAATGCTTGATTACCTTGATATCAATGAGTTTGATCGTCTTTATCAAGGGCCAAAAGATAATTACTTCGGCACTCTTAAAACATCCCGCCCGGAAATTTATCCTATTTACTGGTCGCAGGCACAGATGCAGGCCAGACAAAGTGAAAGAATGGCGCTGGCACAATCTTTTCTGAATCACCTGTGGAAATTTGAATCAACCGGAGTGAGTTGGTTTAATCCTAATGTCAGTATGATTTATCCTGACCGTATTCGTCACAAGCCTCCGGGCACGAATTCCAAAGGGCTGGGAGCTCATATCGATTCTGGCTCTTTAGAACGCTGGTTACTGCCTGCTTATCAAAACGTATTCAAAAACATTTTTACTAACCGATTTGCAGAATATGATCCTTGGGATGCCGCCTATCGCCCCGATATGAATGAATTCGATCATAAAACAAGATGCTCTGTTTTCAGAACATTCCAGGGTTGGACGGCATTGTCTGACATATTAACTGATCAGGGACTTTTGCATGTTGTCCCTGTTCCCGAAGCAATAGCCTATATCCTGCTGCGTCCACTGCTGAATGATGTTCCCGAAGATGAGTTGTGCGATGTGGTTCCCGGTAAAGCGCTTCCTATCTCAGAGCAATGGCATCCTCATCTCATTCGGGGATTATGCAGTATTCCGGCACTACAGGCCGGTGACTCAGTCTGGTGGCATTGTGATCTGATTCACTCAGTTGCCCCTGTTGAAAATCAACAGGGCTGGGGAAATGTGATGTATATTCCCGCGGCACCGTTATGTGATAAAAATCTGGCCTATGCTCATCATGTCGCAACAGCACTTGACGAGGGTATATCTCCGGCAGATTTTGCTCCGGAGCATTATGAAAAAAACTGGAAGAACCGGTTTACTTCCGCAGAACTCAATACAATCGGTCTACAGGGGCTTGGCCTAAAAAATAAGGCATTTTGAGATAATGTAATGCGTAAAGCAGTCTTTAAGCTAATCGGCACGGAATGCCTTTGCTTTTACCAAGTTACGGTAAGCTACAGGTGTCAATTCAAAATGTTTCTCAAACACTTTACTGAAATAATGGGGATCCCTGAATCCGACTAATTGTGCAACATTCAATAAATTCAGGTTATTATCTTTCAACAACTGTTTTGCCGTCGATAAACGGTAATTAAGCATGTATTTATGTGGAGAAACGCCAATCTGCGCCATGAAATTACGTGTCAGCGTTCTCTCCGAAACCCCAACATAGTTGGCAATTTCCTTAATGGTGATTGATGAAGTTATATTTTTCTGAATATAGCTCTGGGCTATTGATACCACCTCATCAAATTGTGTATTCCCCCCCATCTGAAAGAAGGGCTCAGACTGAAAGTCAGAGACTTCGTGCATGAAATGTTTCTCAATCACTCTCGCAATTTTCAGACCAAAAAACTGAGAAATAAGGTAAACCAGCAACTCCGTTTGAGAATTAATACTTCTGACACAATAAATATTATCATTATAAGTAATGCCAGCTTTGCGGTTAACCTTAACATCCGGGAAACCACAAATAAGCTTGTCATAAAATGACCAATGCGTTGTTGCTGTTTTTCCGTCCAGTAAACCTGCCTGTGCCAGCCAGAATACGCCTGTGCCGGTTGCAACAATAACTGCATTATTATCTTTTTGCCGGCGCAACCATGCGAAAATATCCTCTCTATTTCCCATTGCAGGAAATGGATTTCCCCACATCGGGGGTAGAAAAACCAAATCAAAATCAACAGGGTCTGAAAATGTATGGTGGGTATGTAACAGAATTTGCGGTGTCTGTTGATTCTTTCTCTTCTCACTTCCCACAACAGACATACAAAGCGGCTGCTTTTTCTGCGCAGTATGGCTTCTCAGGCTACTGGCGCTATTCAGCATATCTGATGCAAACGTAATTCCGCTTTGTAATGCTCTATCATATAAGACAAACGCTATTTTCATACCCAGTCTCCGAACATCATGTACCCTTCTTACCTATTCCTTACGGAGTTTCGGGATACTGCCAACAAAGCTAAAACTTAAAAAATAACGGGGATATAATATTTAATATTTAGTTTCAATAAAGCCAAATGGCAATATTCTCAGTTTTAATGACCAATATATCAGAGTATTAATTTACACCAATTGCTAAACTGCAAAGAAAACCTTTCGGAGTTCACAATGAGTAAATTACCTGTAATTGTTGGTTTAGGCGGTATCAATGCGGCAGGACGAAGTTCTGGATTCCACGGATATAAACGTATTGTATCAAACAGCCTTAATGACACAGTAATGAAAGACACATGGAGTGATTTATGCCATCGGATGGGGATTATTAACGATACTGGATCTGTCACAGCCTCCCAGATTGAACAGGCGAAAAATGGCACTCTCATTAGAAAAATAACACTTTTTGATCCACATAATGTACCGGTTAATAAAATAATTACTACTTCTGATAAAGACTCAGTTCAGCTATTACAGCCAGCTTATACCTCACTCTCTGTATCCAGTGCCGGGCAAATACCAGAAGGGTTTGAAATGGGAGATTTATATCATGCCCATCACCACCCACGCGGCTTGCGTCTTACCGTATATGGAGCCTCAGACTTACTTAACTCAATCGGGATGTCATGGTCTGAGATATCCGCATTGGTAGACCCCGATCAAATCTCTGTTTATGCCAGCTGTGCTGTAGGTCAGGTGGATCAGTTTTCACTATCAGGATTAATCGGTAATCGGCTGAACGGATTACGTGCCAGCTCCAAAATGTTGCCGCTTTCCTTACCCGATATGCCAGCCGCTTTTATTAACAGTTATATTATCAATAGTATAGGAAGCACATCTGCCAATATCGGTGCCTGCGCCAGTTTTCTGTATAACCTCAAACAGGGTGTTAATGATATCAGGCAGGGTAAAGCCAAAATTTGTTTAGTGGGATGTGCCGAAGCCCCTGTTGTTCCTGAAGTTCTGGAAGGGTTCAGTGCCATGGGAGCTATGGCAGAAGACCATCAGTTATGTAAACTGGATGGAACCGATACGGTCAACAACCGTCGTGCCTGCCGCCCATTCTCAACTAATGTCGGGCTGACACTTTCTGAGGCATCACAGTTTGTACTTCTGATGAGTGATGACCTTGCTCTACAATGTGGCGCTAATATTCTCGGTTCTGTACCTGATGTTTTCGTAAATGCCGATGCAAATAAGAAATCCATCTCTTCTCCGGGAGTGGGTAACTATATTACGATGATGAAAGCAGCCTCCCTGACTAACAGCATTCTGGACGGAAAATTACAGCATTCTTACGTTCAGGCACATGGTACAGGAACTCCCCAAAACAGAGTGACTGAAAGCCATATTCTCAATGAAGTCGCGAAAGTTTTTGGACTCAGCCATTGGGATGTAACCGCTATTAAATCATATGTCGGGCACTCTTTTTCTGCCTCTGCGGGTGATCAATTAGCTAACACACTGGGGGTTTGGCGATTTGGCTGGATACCCGGTATTAAGACAATCGACCATATTGCTGAAGATGTACACGCTTCCAACCTGAATATCTTAATGCAGGACAAGTTTGCTGGTGAACAAGGCAATGATATGCGTGCCACAATTATTAACTCGAAAGGTTTTGGCGGTAATAATGCCAGTGCGGTTGTTTTATCCCCACAACAGACAATGCAAATGCTGACAAAAAAACATGGCAATGCAGCTATCAACAGTTATCACAATATTAATCAGCCAGTTAAAGAAATTACCGAACAACAGGATCAGGACATTTGCCGCGGTAAGGAATCTGTGATTTATAATTTTGGTAACTCAGTACTACAGCCTTCAGATATCCAACTCTCACGTCAGGAAGTGAAACTGGCGGGTTTCAAACAGACTATCAAGCTACCAAATGCCGATGAATTCAGCGAATTTCTGTAACTCCCCTTAATATTACGCATTCTAGATAATTAGAATTTGTTTGGAATAATCTGACCGCCATCAGAGCAAAATTAATGACGGTCAGATACAGCTAATTAAAGCTGCCTGTTTATCACTTCAATCTCCTGCCGCCATTTGTCCTGTAAAGCTGGCTTCTGATGTTTCGATTTTCTGTTTAAATCTTCCTGCAAAAGTTGCTCCAGCTCAATCAGACGTTGCAACAAAACTTCTTCATCCCATCCCGATGCTGTTGTTTTTTGTTGTTTACGATCAATACCCTGCTGTTGAGTTCTAAATGAACTATTCCCGCGTTCAAGCAAAGCATAGATCTCTTCGACATTGTGATATTCGGCTAATTCACCATTGTTAATCAGCCAAAAACGATTGCAGCTTTGCTCGATAAGACTTCGGTCATGGCTGACAATCAAGGCTCCACCTTTGTATTCTTTCAGAGTGTCAAAGAGTTCTTCTTTGCCTTCCAAATCAAGATGGTTAGTCGGCTCATCAAGCAACAACAGGTGGTAACGCGCTAGCGTCAAGCCCACGAATAATAAGCGGGCTCGTTCACCACCACTCAATGATGCCACCTTCTGTTGATGTCGTTTATATTCAAAACCTGCACTGATAAGTGCCCGTTTACGCTGATCATCAATGGTTGGTGCAAAACGAAGCAGTGCATCGCTCAGTGTGTCATCATCCTGAATCTGCTCCAGCGATTGATCGTAGTAACCAAGCCGGCATTGTGGATGGTAAGCCACATCCTGCAATGTCTTTTCCAGATACTCCTGATACAAGGCTTTTAATAACGTGGATTTTCCACTTCCGTTATTACCCAGAATAGCTACTCTGTCACCACTTTTGATCTGCTTTGACAACACATTAAACAGAACAACATCAGTTCCTAAAGGCATAACAGCCATTTGTTCGATATTCAGTAACCGGTTAGCCGGTAATGAATCTCCCTGTAGAGTCAGCCTCCACGGTGTACCCTGTGTCAGTTTGGTTTGCTGCTCAGCAAGACGCTGCTTACGCGCTTGCATTGTCTTCGCTTTACGGGAAAGATCGGGGTTGTCATAAACTTTTCCCCATACCGCCAGCCGTTCAGCACTTTGTTCCAGCCTGTCTATCTCTTTTTGCTCGCTGGCATGACGTTGCAGATCAGCCTGATCACGCTCTAGCAGAGCCTGCCTTGCCTGCGAACAAGGCATGCCAAAATGATGCAGGGTTTTATCCCGCATTATCCAAGTTGTATTCGTCACCTTATCCAACAACGTTTGGTCATGTGACACCACAACAAACGATCCTTTCCACTGAATTAGAAAAGATTCCAGCCATAAAAGGGAGGTTAAATCCAGATGGTTACTCGGCTCATCCAGTAGCAGTAAGTCAGGTTGTTGGATCACCGCACGGCCAAGCAATAAACGCATATGCTGGCCGCCACTGAGATTCCCGATAGGTGTCTGCCAATCCTGTTGGGAAAAACCCAGTTCAGATAACAGAAGTTCAGCCCGCCAAATTTCATCAACCTTAATTTTTTCGGCAATGGCTTCGATCAGCGTCGCATCATGCAGAGATAAAGGGAGATGCTGTTCGACATAGGCCAGTACACACTGATTCGCAACCGTCATCTGACCGCCGTAATCTTCCAGATTACCGCTAAGTAATTTCATCAGGGTGCTTTTGCCACAGCCGTTATGGCCAATAAGCCCTATCTTGTCACCTTTATTCAGTGTAAACGTCACATCCTCAAACAAAGAAGATGAAGAAAAAGCAATAGAAAGCGATTGTGCAAATAAATAAGTACTCATAGATAAACTCAAGAATTTTGGGTGCAAAACACCGTTGTCAGGTGCTGACAATAATTCTTCGAGCTTGAGTGAAGATAATCCGAACTATCAATTTACTGCTTTAGAGCAGTAATCAAAATTTTTCGCTCAAACTGAGATTATCGCAGCGTATGCCACAAACTCTTGAGCAAGCTTCTGTCGCCAAATAAGCGAGCGTTAAAAAAACGCTGCACAAACATCAGAAACCTCCTTTTTTATCAGGGAAAGTAATGATACCTTCTGGTTATTCGGTGAACAAAGAATATAAAGACTCTTCCAGTAAAAGCAAATAAATCAGACGTAAAGTATAAAAAATGCGTTCAGGCTCGCATATATTTTCTAAACTCATTGCATTAATAATTGAGAAAACCAAGAAAGATCACTTTAGTAATAAAGGAGGCATGTTATGTCAAACTCAGACTGGTTAAGCTTGTTAGAAACTCCCTTCCTGCTAATTGATGAATCACGTTTTATCCGCAATATTGACCGGCTCTATAACCGTATTGGGCTTCTTGGCAGTCACATACGCCCTCACCTGAAAACCCTGCGCTCTCCCGAAGCCGCAAAATATCTACTGAAAGACTCTTCATCCCCTGCTACCGTTTCCACGCTGGCAGAAGCAGAAGGTTTTGTTAAAGCTGGTTACACCAATATTTTGTACGCTGTAGGTATTGCACCCCATAAGCTGGCTCGTGTGGCAAATCTTCTTAATAAAGGGAGCAATATTCACATCCTGCTTGATACACCAGAACAAGCCTTAGCAGTAGCTGAATATGCAAAAGCCAATAGTGTGATCTTTTCCGTATTTATTGAAATTGACTGTGACGACCATCGGGGCGGGCTCCAGCCAGATAGTGATGAACTCATTAAGCTGGCAAAGATGGTTGACGGCAATGGTGCCACTCTGACAGGCCTGCTAACCCATGCAGGAGGATCCTATTCATGCCGAACAGGGGAACAACTCAGAGTTGCAGCGAAGGCAGAATGTGATGCCGTTAGGCAAGCCGCCAGACGTATCAGAGAAGTGGGTATTGCCTGTCCGATTTTGAGTGTGGGTTCTACACCAACTGCACACTATGTCGAAGATTTGACTGGTATTACTGAAGTAAGGGCTGGCGTTTTTTCTACTTTTGATTTGGTCATGAAAAACGTTGGAGTCTGTACGTTAGATGATATTGCTATGTCTGTTGTGACAACCGTTATCGGTCGTAATAAAGAAAAAGGCTGGATTCTGATTGATGCCGGATGGATGGCAATGTCCAGAGATCGCGGTACTGCTGAAGGCCCGATAGACTATGGTTATGGGCAGGTTTGCAATCTGGATGGACACCCTTACCCTGATTTATGTGTCTCGATAACGAATCAGGAACACGGCATCATTGTATTACCTGCCGAATCAAGCATGAAAACAGAAGATTTCCCTGTAGGTACAAGGTTACGTATCCTGCCTAACCATGCCTGTGCAACCGCCTCTATGCATTTACAGTATCAGGTTCTGAAGCAAGGTTCGTCGGAACAGGAAACATGGCATCGTATTACTGGCTGGTGATATGAATACAAACTGAACTTGAAAAAAGCGACAGCTCCAGCCAATCCAAAACATAATATATTTTCTGAACAACGATAAAAAACCCCGTAAAAAACGGGGTATTAAATACTCTTCTTTATAGAAGTGCTCTATGGTATCCCTTAGAACGGGATATCATCATCAAAATCCATTGGTGGCTCATTGCTCTGTGGAGCCGGAGACTGGGCCGGACGAGATGATGGCGCACCGCCGCCACTGAACTGCTGAGATGCCTGTGGCTGCTGTGGCTGACCCCAGCCGCCTTGTGCCGGAGCATCCTGTGATGCGCCACCACGGCCGCCTAGCATCTGCATCGTGCCGCCAATTGGGTTAACCACGACTTCAGTGGTGTAACGATCCTGACCACTTTGATCCTGCCATTTACGGGTCTGCAACGCGCCTTCGATGTAAACCTGAGAACCTTTACGCAGGTATTCACCAGCTACTTCTGCCAGTTTGCCGAACATGACCACACGGTGCCATTCGGTCTTCTCTCTCATCTCACCGGTTTGCTTATCACGCCAGCTCTCGGACGTGGCCAGAGTAATGTTGGCAACTGCACCGCCGTTCGGCATATAGCGAACTTCCGGATCCTGCCCCAAATTACCCACTAAAATAACTTTGTTTACGCCTCTGCTGGCCATTCGGAATACTCCTGATGAAATGATTTTTTGCTAAAAACGGACTTCTGTAATTATAAGCAACGTAGTTTATCATGCGAGGCTTAACTTTAAATAAAAACCGCTTATCTTAATTCTTTGCGAAGCGCATCGTACTTTATTCCACTTATCTTTCAAGCAACTTCTTGAATTAGATTAGGTGCGCTCACTTCCCTCAGTCACATTCGATGCCTATGTTCATTCCTTTGCTATCGCTTATCAGACTGAAATTCAAAGGGTATATACCCTTTGCATTTTTTTAACCATTACTTGGTTCCTCAAAACGGCCTATATAGCAATCGAAATTGCTTGATATACACTGTAATGGTTACGCATAAATCCTGTTAAATACTGTATATCCATTCAGCAGGGTTTGTGCAATAATACCGCGTTTATTTGTTGAGCACGATCAATATAATCTGGGTAATGGTAAATGGATAACATCGAAGTTCGGGGCGCCCGCACCCATAATCTCAAGAATATCAATCTGGTAATCCCCCGTGACAAGCTGATAGTCATCACAGGGTTGTCTGGCTCCGGTAAGTCTTCTCTGGCTTTCGATACACTGTATGCGGAAGGTCAGCGTCGCTATGTAGAGTCTCTCTCTGCATATGCCCGCCAGTTTTTATCACTGATGGAAAAACCGGATGTCGACCACATTGAAGGCCTGTCTCCTGCCATTTCCATTGAACAGAAATCAACTTCCCATAACCCGCGTTCAACTGTCGGTACAATTACCGAAATTCACGATTATCTCCGTCTGCTGTTTGCCCGCGTCGGTGAGCCTCGCTGTCCTGAACATGATATTCCGCTGGCTGCACAAACAATCAGCCAGATGGTCGATAATGTCCTGATGCTGCCGGAAGGGCAACGCCTGATGTTACTTGCCCCCGTGGTTAAAGAGCGTAAAGGGGAACATTCCAAGCTGTTGGATAATCTTGCAGCACAAGGTTATATCCGTGCCCGTATTGATGGTGAAGTGTGTGACCTTTCCGATCCTCCCAAACTGGAATTACAGAAAAAACACACGATTGAAGTCGTCGTCGACCGTTTTAAAGTACGCCCTGATTTAGTTCAGCGTCTGGCTGAATCGTTCGAGACAGCATTAGAGCTTTCTGGCGGTACGGCGGTTATTGCCAATATGGATGATGAGAAAGCTGAAGAACTTATCTTCTCCGCCAATTTCGCTTGCCCAATGTGTGGCTACAGCATGAGCGAACTGGAGCCACGCCTGTTTTCTTTCAACAACCCCGCCGGAGCCTGTTCGACTTGTGATGGTTTAGGTGTCCAGCAATTCTTCGATCCTGATCGTGTTGTACAAAATGGCGGTATTTCCCTCGCCGGTGGAGCAATCCGTGGATGGGATCGCCGCAATTTTTATTACTTTCAGATGCTGAAATCGCTGGCAGATCATTACAAATTTGATATAGAAACACCGTTTGATGAATTAAATGCTTCCATTAAAAAAGCCGTTTTATATGGCTCAGGAAAAGAAACCATCGAGTTCAGATATACCAATGATCGTGGCGATATCACTGTCCGCAAGCACCCGTTTGAAGGTGTTCTGCACAATATGGAGCGCCGCTATAAAGAGACCGAATCTTCTGCTGTACGGGAAGAGTTAGCCAAATATATCAGTAATCGCTCCTGTATTTCGTGTGAAGGCACCCGGCTACGCAAAGAAGCGCGTTTTGTCTTTATTGAAAATACAACCCTGCCACAGATCTCTGATTTCAGCATCGGCCATGCGATGGAGTTTTTCCAGAACATCAAGTTAAGTGGCCAGCGCGCAAAGATTGCCGAGAAAGTGCTGAAGGAGATCGGTGATCGCCTGAAATTTCTGGTCAATGTTGGCCTGAATTATCTGACTCTTTCCCGCTCAGCTGAAACTCTTTCCGGTGGTGAAGCTCAGCGTATCCGTCTGGCAAGCCAGATTGGTGCCGGTCTGGTTGGTGTGATGTATGTGCTGGATGAGCCTTCGATTGGCCTCCACCAGCGTGATAATGAGCGCTTACTGGAGACGTTGCTGCATCTGCGTAATCTGGGTAATACCGTTATTGTCGTTGAGCATGATGAAGATGCCATCCGTGCCGCCGATCATATCATTGATATCGGGCCGGGAGCGGGTGTACATGGCGGTGAAGTTGTTGCTGAAGGTTCTATCGATAACATTATGGCAAGTAAGGAATCTCTCACAGGAAAATTCCTGAGTGGTGAGCGTAAGATTGCCATCCCGGAACAGCGTATCGCAGCTGACCCTGACAAAATGCTGAAATTGATTGGCGCAAAAGGCAATAATCTGAAAAAAGTGACATTAAACCTGCCCGTTGGCCTGTTTACATGTATCACTGGGGTTTCAGGCTCCGGTAAATCGACATTGATCAACGATACGTTATTCCCAATTGCACAACGCCAGTTAAACGGTGCTACCAACATCAATCCAGCGCCTTATGTAGATATTCAGGGTCTGGAACATTTCGACAAAGTCATTGATATTGACCAAAGCCCTATCGGCAGAACACCCCGCTCAAACCCGGCCACTTATACCGGGGTATTTACTCCAGTAAGAGAATTGTTTGCCGGTGTGCCTGAATCCCGTACTCGTGGCTATACTCCGGGGCGTTTTAGTTTCAATGTCAAAGGTGGGCGCTGTGAGGCCTGTCAGGGTGACGGGGTCATTAAGGTTGAAATGCATTTCCTGCCTGATATTTATGTTCCCTGTGATCATTGTAAAGGGAAGCGCTATAACCGTGAAACACTGGAAATTAAATACAAGGGCAAGAATATTAATGAAGTGCTGAATATGACTATCGAAGAAGCACGTGAGTTTTTCGATGCAGTCCCAGCCCTTGCCCGTAAATTACAAACACTGATAGATGTCGGTCTCTCCTATATCCGGCTTGGGCAATCCGCTACTACCCTTTCAGGTGGTGAAGCCCAGCGGGTTAAATTAGCACGCGAATTATCCAAACGGGGTACAGGCCAGACACTCTATATTCTTGATGAACCAACAACCGGATTACACTTTGCCGATATTCAACAGTTACTGGCTGTCCTGCATCAACTACGGGATCAGGGAAATACCATTGTTGTTATCGAACATAATCTGGATGTGATTAAAACTTCAGACTGGATTGTCGACCTTGGCCCGGAAGGCGGCAGCGGTGGTGGTGAAATATTAGTAGCAGGAACTCCAGAAGAAGTTGCGAAGTGCAAAAACTCTCATACTGCACGTTTCCTGAAAGGAATACTTAATAATAATTAATATTATATTCAAAATGACAACCAATAAAAAACCTCTCCTCTGTGGGAGGTTTTTTTTAAGTTAATATTTTCTAATACCTCAGATACCTTGATCTATGTATTTAGAATAATAATAAACTTAATTATATCAGTGAACTATTCTTACATTGACTTCATCATTGCATTTAACAGATATGAGTAATCATATTAGATGTGCAATTATTCCATAATGATATAACATATTCTATGAACTTATAATGGAGATTAAATATGTATATGTTTTTACCATTTTTGATTGCGCTAGTTATTATTATCACTGTCGTGGCTGGCAAGAAAAAACTCACTTATGCACTTTGGTTTGCCTTATTAATCATCACGGTATTTTGGTTTAAATATCATGCTACTGATGCACTGAATCTTTCTTTTTAACCGGAGGCCGTAATGAGTAATTCTATGTCAGCATCTCGCAACCTCAATCCATCTATTACCTTGAATATTCTTGGTTTGTTTGGCATCAGTGTCATTTTAATTGTCGCTTTTTATTATCAGCTGGCACGTTTTGAACTTCCTTGCCCATTATGTCTGTTACAACGTGCAGGCATCATTATGATCGGCTTTGGCTTTCTATTTAATATTTATTTCGGTGTCAAAAACGCTCACTACAGCTTCTCTCTAATAGGCTGTATCGTAACCGGCTTTGTTGCCATGCGTCAGGTTTCTTTGCATATCCTGCCGGGAGATACAGGATATGGTTCCACTTTCCTTGGGTTGCACTTCTATACTTGGGCAGCGGTTATGTCCATTCTTACTATTATCGCTATTGCTGTCATTATGCCTTTGAAAGCAGGTAACCATGATCCGGTAAAATCTTCACCGCATATACTTGGCAAACTTGCTATGGGGTTATTTGCTCTTTTAATCGCCGCGAATCTGGTTTCTACCATTCTGGAATGCGGTAGCGGGCAATGTGATGATAACCCGACATTTTATCAGTTATTACAGAAATAACTGTTTGTTATCGTTATAGAAAAAAGAAGGCTGATGCACTTAGCCTTCTCCTATTCTACCAAAGGGAACTCAGCAACAACTTATCCCGATATTGATAATCCATTGATAAAATAACAAACTTCATGTGCTTCTTCAGGAGTAGGTACTTCCAGCTTGGAAAGCATCCTGTCCATCACTTTATCCGGAACGACATATTGGCGATGGTTATTTTGCTGCCGCCACTGTTTATACCCCTGTTCGATATAAACAATCTTAACTCTCGCGTTGTAACTGACAAATAACTTGATAAGTTGCTGACGTATTTGCACTGTTAGATTCGTCGCATTCCAGATAAAGTCCTGCTGGTTACGCAATTTTTCTCTGGCCTGCTTTTTCGCCTGTTGCACAACCCAACCAGTAGCATTTTTATCTTCCGGACTTATTTGATGCTGACGGCGAATTGCATCCAGACTAATGACAGCTCTGTCTGAATAATATTGTCGGATAAAATGATCCTTTCCCATGCCCGGCAATCCACATAATAGAATGACCTGGCTGCCATAATTATCGTAAGGCTGGTAATCCGGCTGTTCACTTTCTGTAGAAAAATAATGAAAATGGGCTTCTGACGAAGGAAATTGCCGTGCATTACGCCAACAATTCTGTTCACGACAATAAAGTTCAAACAGATCTATGCGTTCCAGCAGCTCCTGCGCATCATGACACTCTCGTCCTAAAACATCAGCTTTTGCCAACAAAGCTAATAGATAAGTATCAACACGCAGTGACGCTGCCAGTAGTGCTTTCTGAGGCTCAGGTTTCTCCATCAGCCATAATGGCAAGCCATGAAAACGAACCAAAGCAGCCACTTGTTCACGTATCGCAAATGGTGTCGCTACTTGTTGGAACAAAATCTGCCTGACAGTTAATTCACCTTTACGGGCATGACCGGGGGAAATAATTCGCCCATCCCAATCCATCCGCGTAGTACTTCGCTTTTCCACATCATGCAGTAAAGCCGACACCCAGAGAATTTCCTGCTCTTCTTTCTCCAGTGCCTGATATTCAGGCAGTTGCTCCAGCGCAGACAATACCATTTGTGTATGAGTGGCAACATCACCTTCTGCATGATGAATAGGATCCTGCTGAACGCCACTCATATCTGCGATAAAAGAAAATGTGTCAGATAAATAATGCCATGTTTTATTTTCACTGAATGACCAGTTCATTATCTCTCTCCATTCATATATTCAAAGTAGAGAGGTGCCCGTTGCCAGTGTCGCTTCCAGTGAATATCAGTTTTCACATGATTTTTACGTACATATTTAAAGACATTGTGTGAAAAATCAGTCACTGAATATTCACCTGTATTACGGCTGACGATCCCTTCCATTGAGCAAGGCCGTTTTGTTTTTGTATCCCATGAAGAGAAATAACTTTCTTGTTTTGCTGTTTGAAGAATATTGTCAATAAATGCAGATTCGTTCCGTGTGTCAGGAATAACAATTTCCGGAATAGTGGGAAAATCAAATAAATCAGCGTAAAATTTTACTTCTTCCCAACTCAGCCACATATCTTTCATACGCACAGCAAAAACAAAGAAGTATTCTTCGAGATGCCGGTATTCAATAGAATGGATCGCATACAGGTTCTCGCCAAAAATCTCGATATTACCGAGATCGCCCTTCATTAATTGCCAACGCTGACGGATTTGTTGTGTCCATGCAGATTGTGTTGGTGCAGCATGAGAACGCGCAAAAACACCGTGCTGATTCAGACAGTTATTTTCACCATCTAACTTTTCGGTGTGAATAAGATGAGTAATGTTGTGTATATCCTGCCACCAATCATGATTAATACGATCATCACTGGTTGTGCCCGGAGAAAACGGATAATGAAACGTTCTACCGTACTTTCTTGATTGCATATCCATAATGCTTTAGCTCTTTTAAATTATCCCAATAAAAGCGAGTTACGCTTTTACAGATTAATATTTATCTCAATCTTTACTGAAAGAGTTCAAGAGTTAGCATTACATTTTCTTTATTCCCGGCAGATGAATATTTTAAATTAAAAGACCAGATATAACACTCAGATATATTTAATGGAAGTGAGTAAAAAATATCATATATGTCCGCTACTATATAGAAAGTGACTATAAATTAACACAATAATTAATTTGTAATTATAAAATAACAGATAAAAATCTATTATTACCATTTTAATTAGTGATATCTATAACATCAGCAAAAATCCCTTATTCAATACCAGAACAAGGGACTATACATATCATATTTCAAGTTGCCTCTCTAGTTAGCTACGGTGCAACTCGATATCTATTGGGTATATACACTTCGTCTTTCAAGTCGCCTCTTTGTTGGCTGCGCTCTCTCACCCCAGTCACCGTTTTTATAAACATACGGTTATCTATGCTCCCGGGGATTTACTCTCTTGCCGCCGCGACGCATCTTGAAATCCATTGTGTATAGTGAATGCTTAACGACTCACAGCCACAAATGCTTCAACAACACGTTGTACATTATGATGATTCACACCTGCCATACAAACCCGGCCGGATTCAATCAGATAAACAGCAAATTCTTCACGCAGACGAACAACCTGTTCAGTGCTAAATCCGGTATAACTGAACATGCCACGCTGTTTAAGCAAATGATCAAAGTTTTTCTCCGGTAATGCTTCTTTCAATGCAGATACCAGCACAGTGCGCATTTCCCGAATACGCAAACGCATCTGTTCAACTTCTCTCAGCCACTGTTCCCTCAGTAATGGATCAGCTAATACTCTCGCCACAACCTGACCGCCAAAATTAGGCGGACTGGAATAAATACGACGTACGCAGGCTTTTAGCTGCCCCAAGACACATTCTTTCGTTTCTTTATCGTCGCAAATAACCGATAAGCCACCAACGCGCTCGCCATATAAGGAAAATATTTTTGAGAATGAATTACTGACAAAGCAAGGTAGTTCAGCACTCGCCATCGCCCTAATTGCATAAACATCTTCTTCAATACCTTCAGCAAACCCCTGATAAGCGATATCAAGAAATGGAATTAACTTTTGCTCTTTAACTACCTGAATGACCTGATCCCATTGGTCATTAGTCAGATCAGAACCCGTTGGATTATGGCAACAAGGGTGCATCAGGATAATACTTTTTGCTGGTAATTGCCGGAACGTTGCCAGCATTTCATCAAATTTTACCCCTTTGGTTTTATCATCAAAATAAGGGTAATAATTTACTTTTATCCCTGCCCCAGAGAATATTGAAGCATGGTTTTCCCATGTAGGATCACTGCACCACACTTCAGAATCAGGGAAATAACGATGTAAAAAGTCAGCACCGACTTTCAGTGCCCCTGATCCGCCGACTGTCTGGATAGTTGCAATGCGACTTTGCTGCAACATTAAATGATCTTTACCGAATAATAATTCCTGAACTGCCTGCCGGTAAGCCATTAAACCTTCCATTGGAAGATAAAGAGAAGCAGACTGTGGCAGAGTACTTATTTGTTCTTCTGCGGTTGCAACAGCCTGCAATTGGGGAGTTATACCCTGCTCATCGTAATAAAGCCCAATGCTCAGGTTAACCTTTTCTGGACGGGGATCTTTTTTAAACTCTTCCGACAACGAAAGAATAGGATCACCTGCGTAAGCATCAACATTCTGGAACACTATGTTATACCTCTATTACCTAAATGATATTAAAGACACGGTAACAGACAATATAACTGAACCCGATTATTCGTCCAGATATTCCATCGCAACACGTGAAGTTAATTTTGTGATGAGTTCATAGGCACTAATCCCTGTATATTCAGCTACTTTTTCCACTGGCAGGACTTTACCCCAGAGGATAACATCATCACCCACTTTATCCTGACAGTCCGGTCCTAAATCTACCGTGATCATATCCATGGATACCCGCCCAACAAGGGAGACTTTACGTCCATTAATAAATACCGGTGTGCCCGATAATGCACTACGGGGGTAACCATCACCATATCCGATAGCTACAACACCTAAATAGGTATCACGTTCACTGACCCAAGTACCGCCGTAACCTACCGCTTCACCTGCTTTGTGTTTACGTACAGCGATTAAACTGGATTTCAATGTCATTGCGGGCATTAAGCTGAAATCATCCGCGGTCTTATCCGCCATCGGTGATGCACCATACATCATAATACCGGGACGAACCCAGTCCAGATGGGCCTGTGGCCACAACAGAATTCCGCCTGATGCTGAAATGGATTTTTCACCCGCCTTATCTGCAACAAATAACTTAAATTGCTCAATTTGCTGATAGGTAGTATCCACCAGAGGTTCATCTGCCTGACTAAAGTGGCTAATAATATTCACAGGCTGTTCAATATTACGGCAACGGCTCAAACGTTGGTAAAAATCTTCTGCTTCATCAATACGAACGCCAAGACGATGCATACCCGTATCCAATTTCATCCATACTTTAATTGGGTGAGGTAAATCAGCTTGTTCCAGTGCTTCCAGCTGTTCAATACTGTGCACTACGGTTTCAATATGATTGACAACCAAAATAGGTAAGTCAGATGCCCCCAAAAAACCTTCCAGTAGCAGAATGGGTTTGATAACCCCACCACTGCGCAAAGCCAGAGCTTCCCCTATTCGTGCAACACCAAAACAATCTGCACTTTCCATCGTATACGCAGTTTCCAATAAACCATGTCCATAGGCGTTTGCTTTCACAACTGCAATAATTTTACTGCCCGGAGCTTTCACCCGAACCTGTTGCAGGTTGTGTCGCAGAGCGCGGCGGTCGATAACAGCAGTTGCCGCTTTCATTTTTTCCCCTTTTTTATACTTTCTTCCAATCAATTGGTTTGGATAAATAGGCTTATTTTTGAACTGGGTTATTCATCGCTATAGCTTGGCCCAGCATAGTTATCAAATCGCGACCATTGACCGTTGAATGTCAGCCTTACCGTACCAATTGGGCCGTTACGTTGCTTACCAAGGATAATTTCCGCTACACCTTTTAGTTCACTGTTATCGTGATATACCTCATCACGATAGATAAACATGATTAAGTCAGCATCCTGCTCGATAGAGCCTGATTCACGCAGGTCAGAGTTCACCGGACGCTTATCAGCACGCTGCTCCAGACTACGGTTAAGCTGAGAAAGGGCCACAACCGGCACCTGTAATTCTTTCGCCAATGCTTTGAGGGAACGGGATATTTCTGCAATTTCCAGTGTTCGGTTATCGGAGAGGGACGGCACTCGCATTAACTGCAGGTAGTCGATCATGATCATGCTAAGCCCGCCATGTTCGCGGAAAACTCTTCTTGCGCGGGAGCGCACTTCAGTAGGAGTCAGGCCGGATGAATCATCAATATACATATTGCGTTTTTCCAGCAAAATCCCCATGGTGCTGGAAATTCGGGCCCAGTCCTCATCATCAAGCTGACCCGTTCGAATACGCGTCTGATCTACACGGGAAAGCGATGCCAGCATACGCATCATGATCTGATTACCGGGCATCTCCAGACTGAAAATCAGAACCGGTTTATCCTGCATCATCGCTGCATTTTCACACAAGTTCATCGCAAAGGTTGTTTTACCCATCGAAGGACGTGCAGCAACGATGATCAAGTCTGATTTCTGCAGACCCGCCGTTTTCTTATCCAGATCCTGATAGCCCGTGGAAACTCCTGTTACGCCATCATGTGGGCGCTGATAAAGCTGCTCAATGCGTTCAACGGTTTCTTCAAGGATTTGTTCAATGCCTTTCGGGCCTTCATCTTTACTTGCCCGGGTTTCTGCTATCTGGAATACACGAGATTCAGCCAAATCCAACAATTCTTCACTGGTTCGGCCTTGTGGGTCATATCCTGCATCGGCGATTTCATTAGCAACTGCAATCATATCGCGAACAACAGCACGTTCACGGACAATATCTGCATAAGCATTGATATTTGCGGCACTTGGCGTATTTTTTGACAATTCTGCCAGATAGCCAAAACCACCGACATTATCCAGCTCCCCATTCAACTCCAGGGATTCTGATAATGTAATCAAGTCAATAGGTTTGCCTGTTTCAAGCAAACGCTGCATTTCAGAAAAAATGCGCCGATGTGGGCGGCTGAAAAAATCATTGCTGGTAACACGCTCGGATACGTTATCCCAACGTTCATTATCCAGCATCAAACCGCCCAACACGGATTGCTCTGCTTCCAAAGAGTGTGGTGGAAGTTTCAGCCCTTCCACTTGGCGATCTTTTGGTTCAGCCATACTGTTGTTAGTTGGTTTTCTTCCAGCCATGTAGTACATCAATCCACTAAACAAGAACGAAATAGCGCATCAGTATACGCCATGAAAACAACCTTGAGTAATTATATATAGTCTATACTCGTAATTTAAACACAAATGATTGATATTGAATAAATAAACCTCATTTATTAACGAGTTTGTTCTTGTTTGTTTATATAATTGTTTATACATAGAACACTGAACAAATCTATAAACAAAGCATAAGATAAAAACAAGGCAAAAGAAAAGAAAGAATGAGAGTGAATGAGTGATCAGTAAAACGTGGTCAGTACATTTAACGTTCCAAGCTATTGAAGTAATAATTACGAATGTTACTGCTAGTGAGAAGATACCCCGTTACGGCTATCTTCCCGATGATTTTTAAATGGAGCTGATTATTTTTTATGATTTATCCCGAACCTTGCGTTCAATCAATTCACCATACGAATCAAAATAACGGCTGGGCCAGATTTCAGATGGGTGTATTTCGAGATAGTTAGCAATAATCCATTCGCCTTTTGGCCAAGGTCTGCTGAGAGTATTTGCCAGTGTAGATGAACTGAGGCCAGATTCACGAGAAACAGCCGCTAAAGTTGTACCACGTTTACGCAGTGCAGCGATGATATCGGCTTGATGCCAGTCATTTTTAACATTATTCATTCCTGCTACCCCTTCCATAAATTGAGAAAATTGATGGTGGCGATTCAGACAGGGTTCGCAGTACCGGAACATACCCATCCGGCGAGGCCGAAACCTCCCCTATCAGAACCGCCATTGAATAGGCGATAGCAGACACACTGGTAGAAATTTCCTACCAGTGGGGTATGTTTACAAGGCTGCGAAACCCTGACCACTGGATTTTGCCAATGGCGGGGCTACTTTAACTGATTGGTTTATCGTTCTCAATAAGCGAACCAGTATAAACGCTTAACTTTTTGCGTTATATATTGTTCAGATGAGAGCTGATACTCTTGCTACTCTGAGTTTGAGAAAATATGACAGTTAGCTCAGTGCCAAAAGCTAGCAGTTGGTTTAAGCTCCTTGCTTTGCTTAATCAAGACGAACTTAAACCTATCCCTTAAACATCGTTACAGCGAAACAGGAATCATGGATCACTTATGAAAAAATACCATATTGCATTGTCTTTTGCGGGTGAGGATAGGGCTTATGTTGAGAGCGTGGCTAATCATCTCCAAGCTTCAGGTGTAGATGTTTTCTATGATTTTTTCGAGGAGGAATACCTATGGGGAAAAGACCTATATGAGCATTTAACAAAAGTATACCGTGATCAAGCACTCTTTACTATCTTGTTTGTTTCAGAGTTCTATGTGAAAAAATCATGGGGAAACCTCGAACGAAAAAGTGCCCAGACACGAGCGCTTAGAGAAAATAGCGAATACATTCTTCCTGCAATGTTTGACTTATCTGTTGAAGTTCCTGGTATGCTGGATACCACCGGTTATATTGACCTAAATAGGAAGACTCCTGAACAGTTAGCGGAATTGATTGTTCGCAAGCTAACTAAGTCTGGAGTCTTACTGGAAGGGCATCATTCTTATTCCGATAATGTTAAAGCAGATGTGGACTACCCTGTCCAGTCCAAAGGTACTATTGGAAAATTGGTAAAAGATCTTAAATCCTATAATTGGTACATACAGAGCCCAGCAATAGATAAAATAATGTCATTAGACTGGAATATTGTTTCGGAAGATGATGCCTTTGTTCTCGGGCGTAATATTTATCAATGTGCTTGTGGTGGGGAAAATAGAGCGAAAGAAATAATAAATAACATTCGAAAAGAATTTTCTTCTATCCCAGATGCTCGTGCGTTCGATATAATAAATGGAATGTTTTTCGAAGTATATTTCGATTTAGAGGGTGAATTTCGTGGAGAAAAACTTAAAAGCAAAATGCTACCACACCTTCTAAAGATGCAAACTATGAAAAGATTCTTACCGTGTATAATCTTTATACGAAGAGCGCTTGAACCATATAAAACCGAACTTCCATTTCTTCCGAACTTTGAGCCTGAAGCTATTAATCTTAATATAAAGGTTAAGAAAAGCGATCCTCCTACAGTCCGAGGTATTTCCGCAAACGAAATAAATATTCTAAGTACGGAAGATAGCCCACAAGGGAACCTTTGGCGACTTTCTTTCGGAGCATTTACTCCCCACAAATTAAAAGTACTGTTGGCTGAGGAATGGGGTATTTCAGAAAAACAGATCAAGACTGAAATTACTAAGGGCTTCTCAATGGAGGATGAGCTGAGATTGCCTGAAGGTACATGTATAAGATGGCCTACAAAAAAACAGTAGAAAATTGTGGCTGTCTGAAAAATTGCGAGAAGCGGGTAATTTGCCATAGCTATAAGTGCTAAAGTCCGCTTCCCGCTCATAGTTGACTATCAGATAGAGTAACGACCAATCCAAATAAAGGTGTGATATCTAACTTTCCGACACTTGATTTCATCAATTCCTATTCTGCGCAGGCATTAAAACATCAATTAGTTATCTAAACTCCATCAAAATTATCCAGTCTCCATTTCTGTTCATCATTGAGGCTGAAAGCAAACTCTTCATGTTCGGCTTGCCATGTGCCAAAACTCATCAGGAATGCAATTGCAGGGTCGATTTTATTCGCTGATTTCTTTTTGTTCGGTTTGATATTGGCGTTAGCGTCGGTTTCCATCACGACATTGGATATCGCCCATGCCAGCACCGGATCGCCGTTGTGACGAATAATTTTGCGGTTAACGAACACCTCAGCCGATTTTGTCACCGGGCTAAAACGCATA
>NZ_CAWQMW010000153.1:0-27269 GCF_963895965.1 Xenorhabdus sp. PB30.3
TTTTAGCCCTTAAAGTGACCTCAGGTAATGTGAATGATCGGGAGCCTGTTCGCGAATTATCAAAAGATCTAACAGGTTCTCTTTACGGCGACAAAGGATACCTAAGTCAAGCATTGGCGGATGATTTAGCCAAAACGGATATTACCTTTATCACAAAAAAACGCCGTAACATGAAAACCCTTGCGCTAGATGAGTGGGATAAGATGATGCTTAAAAAGCGTTTTATTATTGAAACGATTAATGGGCAGTTAAAAAACATCTCTCAAATAGAACATTCTCGTCACCGAAGTATAACCGGGTTTTTGTTAACTGTTTTAACGGGATTGATTGCTTACAGCCTTAAAGAGAAGAAGCCATCACTGAAAATTTTCTACTCAGAAGAAGATATTTCAGCAATGGCTTAAACAGAATTAGGGTTATTATTAATAATCGCTGCGGGTGCGGAACCGTACCCGCTCAAATTACGGCGAATAAAGCCAGAAGAAACGAGTTCTGTCCGGTTGGTCACACTGGCTTTGGCAAAAATATTACGCAGATGAGTTTTTACAGTAGAGAGAGAAATACTGAGCTGTAATGCTATGCGTTTATTACTCGCTCCTTCCCTGACCCACTGAATAATTTCCTGTTCTTTTGCGGTGAATGTGACCTGTGCATCGGGCAAAATATCAAAAGTCATTAATTCAGCCACAGGAATGATAGAGTGAAGTCTCATGACTTCCTGATGTTGAAACGGATAGTCCCTGAAAACGGAAAGACCCGCGAGGATTTTATTCCCACGGCGGATAAAGATTTCGACTCTATCCGTTAAGTTATTGGGCTGCATAAAACTATGATAAAACTGTTGGCCACTCTCTTTCATATTGTCATTCATGCTGACAAGACGCTGTTCATTATTTCTGAAATTTTCCGGATGCAGCGGATCTAACTGACAAAAATACGCGGCATATGCCTGATACATATCGGGTGTGATGCCATACAGGATATGGTGTTCGGGCTGCCACTTTTCATTAACGAGATAATAAACAGCGGCAGACACGGGAATGATGTGGGCAATTGTATTCAGACAGCAATTAACCAGTGTCTGTTGATGCTGGCTGAGTGGTGATGTATTCATTGAACGTACCTATCTGATCCAGTTGTGAATTCATCATGGCTTTTCTGATTATGAATATAAAATATACATATTAATAATGTGAGATTGATTGCATTATTAAAAACTTATTCTTTCATGTTTTAGCTGCTTTTAGACTGACTTTGTACATATTGCCTTTTATTTATTAACATATTAATTGATTGTTTTTTCATTATCGCCTGATATTTCTTGAGTTACGGTATTTTTTATCTTTTTCTTTGGTACTTTTCGGCAAAAAACAGTATGAGATACCCCTTTTGGGTATCGTTCTTTAGAATGATGGCAACACTTTTCCCCTTATCCCTATAGTTAAATCACAGTCACCTTTCGTTTACAAAAAATTCACAATCAAACTGACTGTATCTCAGGGTAAAAGGGGGAAGAAAAATGAATATGTCCTCAAAGTTAATATCACATATTGAGAAGGGTAAGGTCGGTTTTCCGACGACACTTGCCAGTTCTGTTGGTGTGATTATGGCAAGTCCGGTTATTTTAACCGTCACCAGCGGGTTCGGAATAGGTGGTGATACATTCGCTCTGGCTGTGTTTCTCAGCTTTATTGTGATGCAGGCTCAGTTAACAACTTTTGCTGAGGCTGCCGCGATTTTGCCTACTTCCGGCTCAGTATATGATTATATTTCTTGTGGCATGGGACGTTTCTGGGCAATAACCGGAGCACTTTCTGCCTATTTAATCGTGCATGTTTTTGCCGGTACTGCGGAAACCATCCTTTCCGGCATTATGGCATTGGTGAATTTTGAAAGCCTCAATACTGTGATGGAGAGCAATAATGCGTCCTGGATGGTTGGAGTAGGGCTAGTAATCACCTTTGGTCTACTTAATGCGTTTGGGATCGAGGCATTCAGTAGAGTGGAGATTGTACTAACGTTTGCCATGTGGAGTACGTTAGTGATCTTTAGTTTGTGTGGTCTGCTTATGCCATTTCACACTTCAGTTGATGGCTGGTTTGGTGAGTCACTGAATATTGCTGAACCGACCGTGATATTAAGTTTGATCGGCATGGCGATGTTTATGTTTATGGGTTGTGAGCTGGTGACGCCAATGGCACCAGAAATTAAAAATTCGGCAAAAGTCATCCCCCGCGCAATGGCTATTGGGTTGTGTGGTGTCGCGTTCTGTATGTTTATGTACGGTGCTGCGATGACACATCAGGTGGAAAACGTCATTGTTGACCCAGCAAATAATGTCAGATTACTGGAGACTCCAATGGCAATTCCGGCTTTTGCCGGTCAGGTTATGGGAGATTTTGGTAAATACTGGATTGGTTTTGGCTTGCTGCTGGCGGGAGCGGCAACGATTAATACATTGATGGCAGCCGTTCCCCGTATTTTATACGGAATGGCACTTGACGGTACTTTACCCCGTATTTTCACTTACCTGCATCCAAGATTTAAAACACCCGTGTTTGGTATTTTAGTGGCGGTTTTGATCCCCTGTATCCATGCTTTTGCCATTCAGGGCGATTTGAACCGCATTATGCCGCTGGTACTGGCAGCGGTTTGTTCCTGGGGAACAGCTTATCTGTTAGTCACAATTTCAGTCATCTTGCTGCGTATTCGTCGTCCTGACCTGCATCGTGCCTATAAATCACCGTTTTTCCCTTTACCGCAGATTATTTCCGGTGTGGGAATTGTCATCGCTCTTATTTACATTACGCCCCCGGGCATGGATAAATCGGATGTTTATATTCCTTTCCTGATCATGCTTGGATTAACAGCGACCTATGCACTGGTGTGGACGATATTTGTTCAGAAAGTCAATCCGTTTAAACCTGTCGAGGTGGAAGACGTTCTGTCCAAAACGTTCTCTGAAACTGAATTGAAGGAGATTAAACTTGAGCCATTACGCAGCCTCCGCTAAATCTTCTTTCTGGCAAAAGATCAATCAACAACGCTTGCCTGCCGACTATCAGGCAGGCCTGACACTTAACCGGCTGGAGCGTGATCTCCAGCCCTATCATTGTGAAAGGCCCGGGCCGGGAGAGCTGGTTGTCAGACCAGAAGCGCAGTTGGCAATATGTGTCAACGAAAGGGTGAAAAAACTGTTTATGGCATTCATCGTTTATACGCGCTTTTCTGTTTCCGGTGTGATAAACCAGCCTTTGAATGCCGATATACAGGTAAAGACGGAAGGTAGCCTGCGTAAAAAGCGGGTGAGATTCTTTTCAAAACAGGAAGATGGACTCAAATTGATTGAGCAACTGGAGCAATATCCTGTTATTCGACAGACGTTAGAAGAGCTGGATTTTCGGTCATGCAGCCTGCAAATCAGGGAAGGAAAATGGCGTTGCGAAATTGAACATTTTGCTGCTTCTGAAATTGTCAGCCGGCTTCCGGCAACCCGCCGTTACCTGCGTTTAACCTCAGAGCAGCGTCATCGTCTACTCAGTACGCTGCATCTGATTCATCAGCTTATGCTGTAAGGTATTGGCAAAAAGCCGTACACGTGAAGAGAGCGTTTCTTCTGATTTAAACAGGATCCAGGATTGATAGATATCCATGTCCCATTCGGGCAGAAGCCTTATCAGTTTTCCGGCTGTGACTGATTCATGGGTGATATAGTCCGGTAGGTAAGCAATGCCCGCCCCAGCCAGAGCCGAACTCATTAATGCTACACTATTATTAATGCGAAAACGGCTACGTACTTCAATATCAAACTTATTTCTCTCTTTCTGAAACGGAAGAGAGATGGTGTGAGCAGGGCCGCGAAACAGCAGATAATCATAACGGGGAAGATCTTCCGGCCTTTCTATAGCCGGAAACTGGCTGAGATAGTCCGGAGTCGCGTAAAGCCCCCAGGTGATATCAATCAGGGGCATCACAAGTGGATGGTCTGGTGTTTCACGGCCTACCACAATAGCGATATCACATTGATCTTTTTCCATGTTAATGATCCTGTCGGTCAGTTCCAGATCGACGCTAACATGAATATTTCCGGCAACAAAATTGTTCAGGGCCGGAACAATGCATTGACTGCCAAAGGATACTGGTGCAATCAGGCGCAGGCTTCCCATCGGTTCTTCATGGAAATTACGGATAAAACGTTCGGCGTTTTTGGCTTCATTCAGAATACGCTGACAATATTGGTAATAGCTCATTCCGACTTCTGTCACCTGAATCTTGCGTGTGGTTCGGTTGAGTAACTGAGTACCGAGCCTGATTTCTAACTGTGCGATTTCACGACTGACGGAAGACTTCGAAAGCCTTAATGATTTTGCCGCTTCGGTAAAACTCAATGTCTCTACGACACGGGCAAAGATCACCATTGAGCTGAGATTCTCAATATTATTCATAAAGTAACCTGATGATTTACTCCGAAAAACCCTAACATATCACAGGTTCTGTTCAGAAGGGCTTTATTCTCTGTGGAAATTTTTCATTTAACGAACGACTGTTCCATAATAGAAACAGTGAGCCGAACGGTGGCATTTTGCTGCGATAAAGAGTAATTATTTTATAACAATAACAAGCTGTTCTTTTTCAGCATGTCTAAATATTCTGGAGGGCAATGTGAGATGAACCAAACTATGACACAAAAAATTCTCGCTCGGGCGAGTGGGCGTGAACAGGTCACACCGGGCGAAGTTGTTTGGGCAAAAGTGGATATCCTGATGTCTCATGATCCCTGTGCCCCCGGCGTTGCCAGCGTATTTAAAAAAGAATTTGGTCAGGATGCCAAGATCTGGGATCCGACCCGTTTCATTATGATCCCTGACCATTTTGTTTACTCTGCTGATCCGCAGGCTAACCAGAATATACGGGTAATGCGTGAATTTGCCGCAGAACAGAATGTTAAGTATTTCTATGATGTCGGAACCCCCAATTATAAAGGTGTCTGTCATATTGGATTGGCGGAGGGAGGCCATACTCGCCCCGGAGAAGTTTTGTTGGGGACGGATTCTCATACTGTTACCGCCGGTGCATTCGGGACATTCGCGATTGGATTGGGGATTACTGATGCGGCTTATGCTATAGGGACGGGAGAAATCCCGCTGAAAGTGCCGAGTACCATTCGTGTGAATTTTACTGGCACGAAGCCCGCTCATGTTCTGGCTAAGGATATGATCCTGGCTGTCTTGTCAGAACTGACAGTGGATGGCGCGACCTATCAGGCGATTGAATTCGGTGGCAATGTCATTGATGAATTATCTGTCGAAGAGCGTATGACGATTTGTAATATGGTCGTCGAGTGTGGTGCCAAAAATGGCATTATGGTGCCGAATCAGGCAACGCTTGATTATCTGGCAGAACGGAATGAGATGCCGTTTGAGATTGTTTACCCAGACGAAGATGCGGAATATACCCGTGTATTAAATATTGATGTATCGGATATGCAGCCGAAGATCGCCAAACCGCATTCTCCGGATAATGTGGTTTCCATTGAAAAAGTTGCCAATGTTGCCATTTCTCAGGCCTATATCGGTTCCTGTACCGGGGGCAAGATTGAAGATTTCATCGCTGCTGCCCGTATCATAAAAGGCCATAAGGTTAAAATTCCGACTTATGCGGTACCAGCAACAAAAGAAGTATTCCATAAAACCATCACAACCCAGATTGAGGGCGTTTCCGTTTATCAGATTTTAACGGATGCGGGAGTGAAGCTTTCTGCTGAAGCAGGGTGTGCTGCCTGCTGCGGTGGCCCACCGGATACTTTTGGCCGCGTTAATGATCCGATATCTGTGATATCCACGACTAACCGTAATTTCGTCGGAAGAATGGGACATAAGCGCGCTAATATTTACCTTGCTTCACCGTACTCTGTTGCTGCGGCAGCGATTACTGGCCAGATCACTAATCCGGGAGAATTTTTATGAGTGATGTCGTTATGAATGATGCTGTTTTAAATGAACAAAAGGAAAATATCATTCGTGGTCAGGTTTATGTTCTGGAGGATAATATTGATACTGACCAGATTCTGGCTGGGGAATATATCAAAGTAAATCCCTCTTCACCTGAAGGTTATGCTCAATTAGCGTCACTGGCGATGTGCGGGTTACCTGAAGGGTCGCTGCCTTTTATCGATGAAGAAAAAGGTAAGGCGAAATATCCGATTATCGTTGCCGGGCAGAATTTTGGCTGTGGTTCTTCCCGTGAACATGCCGTCGTGGCGCTGGGCGCTTCGGGTGTAAAAGCCATTCTGGCGCAGTCTTATGCTCGGATATTCTTCCGCAATTGTGTCTCTACTGGTGAATTATTGCCTGTTGCCGCACAAGAGCGTTTGTGCGACAGCTTAGTGACCGGTGACAGCATTGAGATCGATATTGAAAATCAGACAGTAACAATACTGAAAAGCGGTGAAAAATACCCGACCGATCCTGTCGGGGAACTGGCTAATATTGTTGCTGCTGGTGGGCTGTTCTCTTATGCGCGGGCAACCGGCCGAATAAAATAATATACCCGTCGTCTTTCAAGTTGTCTCTTTGTTGCTGCTTTGCCGCCGTGATGCAACTGGAAATCCAGAAAATATGCCAGCAGATTATAAGCTGGCATATTTGTTTCGGGCTTTCTTCATCCAACGATATAGGTTAGTAACTGTCGCTGCGGCATCAGAACAAAATTCCCGTGAAACAGAGAACCGGCCTGATAATCATCAGTGAGTGTTTTCAGCAATTTTATGGTCACAGTGTGATGAGTGCAGTCAATCTCCACAATTTCTGCTGCATGGAAATCAAAAAATTGCTTCACATGAGGGTAAAGCGCTTTATAAAGACTTTCTTTAATGGAAAAAGCGAGTGTGAATGCCTGAATAAAAGTAAGCGGAGATTTTGCCAGTAATGCTTTCTCAGTTTCATTGATAATGCTGGCTGAAACGCTATCAATGGTTTCCTGTTTTATCTCTTTTTCGATATCAATCCCCACCCATTGATATTTATCACTTGAAGCAGCGAAAACAACAGCACAATTGGTTGAGTGAGAAATGGAACCACAAATTCTTTCAGGCCAGATAGGGGAACGATCCTGTGCTGATTCCACCTGAAATTCAGGATATCCCATGTTATTTAATATATTACAGGCACAGTAACGGGCAGCCAGATATTCCGCCCGACGTTTAGTGACGGCATTTTGCAATCGTTCAGGATATACAATGCCATACTCAGTAAATAGATCATCCCGATAGCTGCCTTGTGTGAAATAAGCCAGCATAATCTGGATATCTGGATGCCCTGATAGTAAGCCCTTTTGTATCGCAGTAAAAAAGGGTTCATTGATGGCAGTTGTCTGTGCAGGGGTAAAAGTAATTTCTTTCATTATTGATTGTTCATCGGAAATGTTAATAAATTGTCTTTATACACAATGGATTTCAATATGCATCGCGGCGGCAAGAGAGAGAATCCCCGGGAGCATAGATAACTATGTGACTGGGTTGAGCGAGCGCAGCCAACAAAGAGGCAACTTGAAAGACGAAGTGTATAGCCAATTTTGCCACATTTAGTTTTAGTTCACTAAATCGTTAACTCTTTTTATACTGTGTTTCGACCAATAAGAACAGGGATCTGAAAACAGGGCGTATCTTATTGGTTGAATAACTGTTTGATTCAGTCCAATTTAAAAAAGAGGTAAATGTGGAAATATTAGTGACAGGTGGGATGGGATATATTGGTAGCCATACCTGCGTCCAGATGATTGAAGCAGGGATGACACCGATTATTATTGATAACCTGTGTAATGCCAGTCAGGAAGTTCTGGCCCGCATTGAAGCGCTGACGGGTATCAGGCCACTGTTTTATCAGGGGGATATTCGTGATGAAGTCTTCCTTGATTCTGTTTTTTCCCGTCACTCTATAGAGTCCGTTATCCACTTTGCCGGTCTGAAAGCGGTTGGCGAATCAGTCGAAAAACCGCTTGAATATTATGATAATAATGTCAACGGTACATTAGTGTTAGTGCGCAGCATGCATAAAGCAGGCGTAAAAAGCATTATTTTCAGCTCATCGGCAACGGTATATGGCGATCCTGAAATTGTTCCCATTACTGAACAGTCTGCGGTAGGTAATACGACTAACCCTTACGGTACAAGTAAATATATGGTTGAGCGTTGCCTGTCTGATTTCCATCATGCTGAAAGTGACTGGTCAGTCGTATTATTGCGTTATTTCAATCCGGTAGGAGCACATCCATCAGGTACGATGGGAGAAGATCCTCAGGGCATTCCGAATAATTTAATGCCATATATTGCTCAGGTAGCGGTAGGCCGCCGGGAAAAACTGTCCGTTTATGGTGACGATTATCCTACTCCGGATGGAACAGGTGTCCGTGATTATATCCATGTGATGGATCTGGCTGATGGTCATATTGCGGCCCTGAATGCAGTCGGTAAAAAATCTGGCCTGCATATCTATAACCTGGGAACAGGAACGGGTACAAGCGTACTGGATATGGTGGCTGCATTCGGTCAGGCATGTGGTAAACCGGTTCCTTATGAAATTTGCCCACGTCGCCCGGGCGATATTGCAGAATGCTGGTCAAGCCCTGAAAAAGCTGAGCGTGAACT
This sequence comes from Xenorhabdus sp. PB30.3, assembly GCF_963895965.1. Lineage (NCBI taxonomy): Bacteria > Pseudomonadati > Pseudomonadota > Gammaproteobacteria > Enterobacterales > Morganellaceae > Xenorhabdus > Xenorhabdus sp. PB30.3. The sequence goes on from NZ_CAWQMW010000153.1 coordinate 8,645, forward strand.
GGGCTGGAAAGCAAGCCGCACTATCGTGGAAATGACCGAAGATGCATGGCGCTGGCAGTCCCAAAATCCTAATGGTTATAAAGCAGGATAATACGCATCTGGCGCTTTAATCGCATCACACAGACATAGTAGCTACAACGGGCATAAAGGTATTTATGCCCATCGATTCATGTACCGTTCATGAGTACAGGGATTGGCACCTGAATGAGCATTTAGGTTATGTCAAAAATGCAATTTAATCAGGCTGATTATCCACACAGGCGCTATAACCCTTTAACAGGGCAGTGGATAATCATCTCACCACATCGGCTGAAACGACCGTGGGTTGAGGAAGATAAACCATTACAGCATTCTGTATTTCCGGTCTACGATAAACAGTGTGCTCTATGCCCGAATAACACACGTGCCTCAGGGGATATCAATCCTGATTATCAGGATATCTATGTATTTCAGAACGATTATTCAGCCTTATTGCCGGAAACTCCCGCTATTGCCACTGCTGACGATCCTCTGTTTATAAGCAAACCGGCAAGAGGAACTTGCCGCGTTATCTGCTTTTCACCAAACCACAGTAAAACCTTTCCTGAATTATCTCTGACCAATATCCGCCGTATTATTGATGTCTGGAACAGCCACATAGAAGAACTTGGACAACACTATATCTGGGTTCAGGTATTTGAGAATAAAGGGGAAATGATGGGATGTTCCCAGCCTCATCCACATGGACAAATCTGGGCCAGTGATTTTCTGCCTAATGAGCTGACTCGCAAAGATGAGTTACTGAGGCAATATTATGATCAGCATGGATCTAATTTATTGCTGGATTATGTCAGAGCTGAACAGAAAAACGGTGTGCGTACAATCGTGGATACCAAACACTGGCTGGCGGTTGTGCCCTATTGGGCGGTGTGGCCGTTTGAAACAATGTTATTGCCGAAAAGCCCTGTCCGACGTATGAATGAACTGACGAAAGAGCAGTGTGATGATCTGGCTGTTGCGATGAAAAAACTGACCTGCCGATACGATAACCTGTTTCAATGCTCCTTTCCCTATTCTATGGGCTGGCATTTCGCTCCTTTCTTTACCAATAAGCAGACCGATATTGAGCACTGGCAGTTACATGCTTTGTTTTATCCGCCATTATTGCGTTCAGCAACTGTCCGTAAATTTTTGGTGGGTTATGAGATGCTGGCTGAATCCCAGCGCGATCTGACACCGGAACAGGCTGCACAACGGCTACGGGATGTCAGTGATGTTCATTTCAGGAGTTGAAATCCCTGATACAGCATTTTACGAGGAGCGCGGTGATGGAGGCACTAATTCAAAAAGTCACTGAATCTTTTAATGTAGTTTTTCACTCTTCACCGACTCATTTTTTTCAGGCTCCCGGACGGGTGAATTTAATTGGCGAACATACCGACTATAACGAGGGGTTTGTCTTACCCTGTGCGATTGATTACCAGACGGTAGCTGCTGCTGCCAAACGCGATGATACGCTGATCCGGGTGATTGCTGTTGATTACAGTAATGATCGTGATGAGTTCGATCTCTCTCAGCCGATCCTTTTTAATCAGGATAAAATGTGGGCTAATTATATCCGCGGTGTGGTGGTGATGTTGATCCAACATGGCTACTTATTTGGTGGAATGGATATCGCAATAAGCGGGAATATTCCACAGGGAGCCGGTCTCAGCTCTTCGGCATCGCTGGAAGTGGTTATCGGCCTGACCATCAACGTGCTTTATCAGCTCGACATTAGTCGGAAATTGATTGCCGTTAATGGTCAGCAGGCCGAAAATCAATTTGTCGGCTGTAAATCCGGCGTGATGGATCAACTTATTTCAGCCTGCGGCGAAGAAGGTCACGCTTTGCTGATTGATTGCCGCACCCTTGAAATACAGGCGGTTCCGATGCCGGAAAATATCACTGTGATGATTATTAATTCCAATCGGCAGCGCGGTCTTGTAGACAGCGAATACAATATACGGCGTCAGCAGTGCGAAGAAGCTGCCCGAATCCTCGGTGTCCGGGCATTGCGCGATGTCTCACTTTATGATTTCAGTGCGAAGCAGAAACAATTGGATACTCTGCTTGCCAAACGCGCCCGCCACGTTATTACTGAAAATGCCCGGACTCAGGCTGCTGTTGCTGCTTTAAGGTCAGGAGATTTATCCCGCCTCAGCCAGCTTATGGCTGAATCTCACCTCTCTATGCGTGACGATTTTGAAATTACCGTCCATGAAATAGATGTGCTGGTGGAGATTGTGAAAAATGTTATTGGAGAGCGGGGAGGAGCCCGCATGACGGGAGGTGGTTTTGGCGGTTGTATCGTTGTATTGCTTCCCTCTGATTTGGAGAGCGATGTGAGACAGGCCATCGAAAGTGAATACCAGATAAAAACTGGCCTGCAAGCGTCTATTTACATTTGTCAGGCAAGCAGGGGAGCAAGCCAGTTGATAAATCAGGCATAAATGGCTGGCTTTTATTTTTGGTTAACTTATATTCAGGTTGAATCTGGGCATGAGTAAACATTTGTCTTATTTTTTTATAAAGAGGAGTGTTGTCTTGAATAGCAATCTGCAATACGAAGAATTACAACAACAATGGTCATCAGTTGATAGTTATCTAAAGAAGAGCCTGTTACATCCTGCATCTCATCTCGAACAAACCCTTGAATATAACGCCAGTCAGGGATTACCTGCCATTGATGTTTCCGCCCTGCAAGGGCAGTTTTTGATGATGATGGTTCAGATCAGCGGAGCAAAACGCATTCTCGAAATCGGCACGTTAGGTGGCTATAGTGCCCAATATATGGCCAAAGCGTTACCCGATGATGGTTTACTCATCACGCTGGAAAAAAATCCCAAAATGGTACAGATCGCACGGCGTAATATCGAATTGGCTCAACTCACTCATAAGATTGAAGTTATCGAGGGAGATGCCAATGAGACTTTACCAACGTTGAGTGAAAGAGCACCTTTCGATCTGATTTTTATTGATGCCGATAAACGGAGTAGCCAGATTTATCTCGATTGGGCAATTAAACTGGGTCGTCCGGGCAGTATTATCATCATGGATAATGTCGTTCGTGGCGGTGCAGTTATCCATGATCAGCGTGATGAGTTCGCTGAAGGTATTCATCAGACACTGGATAAGATACTTAATCGTCCGGAAATCACCGTAACTGCTTTGCAGACGGTGGGGGAAAAAGGCTGGGATGGATTTGCATTGTTACGGATAAATGATGACGTGAATTAATTCTGGCAGGGTAAAACCCTTGTTATATTCCCTTTGGTAGATCCCTGCTGGTGGCACCGTCAGGCGTATTTCAGCCAGAGATCTACCGAGAATTGTACCTGTCGTCTTTCAGGCTGTTTTAAAGAAGCAACCTGAAATCCATTGGTCGCTGGCACTTCTTCAACTCCGGATTTTATGGATTTTTTCCTCTGTATTTGGCCCATTAATTACTTTGGCTTCCCTTGCTGACTGGCATGTCTTACGTTCATTTGACTCACGATCTTTAATCACTTTCTCCGTTTCATCTACAGTAGGAAGTGAAAACCCCATATCATCATAGGCCCCGAAACCAGCCAGATGGTAACTACTGAATGGAGCATCCACAGGAATACGGAATTCCTTTTTTTCTCCCGGAGCCAGTGAATCAAATGAATACACAATGAGTGATTGTGGGTCGCAGGTTGTATTAAGGGGTAAAATAGCCAGATATCCACCAGCCACAGGCTCATCTCCCTGATTTTGCATTGTCCCTCCGACGAAGAATTGTCCTTTTGCTCCCAATCCCATGTGGAATAACAGATGAGCTTCTCCTTGTGCCCGCAGTATCGGGCTGAAAAAGCTACTTATCATTAATATCAATAATATTCTGCATGAATAATTACTCCATTTCATTGTCTCTCCTCCTTTTCTGAATGATTGTATTCTCGCTCAGTGAATTGCCTATATTACTGATTGGATGGTGGTGTCAGAGATATACACTTTGCTGTTTTTTTTACATCTTCAGAGTCTGAGTCCTGAGGTTCATTGAGCAGTTTTTTGAATTGTTCAGGATCCAGCAGGGCGATATAGCTGGTTAAATAATGGTTGCATCTCAGACTGTCAGTGATATTGAGGCCATCCGATGTTTTAAGGATCGTTGATTTTGACAGGGATTCATACTCCAGTATGAATGGAATGTCGGGAGGCAGATGAGGCACCAGATCATTTTCATATCTGAACGTTTCATAGTTTGCAAAATGGTTATCGATATAGCTAACAAATTCATGGTTACCGGCTCTTGGGCTGGCAAACAGGCTTGCTTTGTGTTTATCGCCAAGCAGGGGAATATCTCTCATAAGATAGGTCGCAATGACTGCGCCAAGGCTATGACCCAATATAGTATATGCAGTATTGATACCGATGAATTGAGCAACAGCATTGGGAAATCTGAGGTGGCTGTAATTATCTTTAGATTCAGGCTCAACAATAGTCAGTTTCAGTGAATTATAAACACTATAAAACCCCATACTGACTTTTTGTTGAGGAGTATCAGCCCACGGTGAGGTGAAAACAGGAACAATATCATGTAATGCCTCAAACAGATTGGAACTGTCGGTACCCCTGATAACAATGACATACTCTGCCGGCGTTTTTTTATTTTTAGCAATATATCCATAACAAACATGTTTAGGCAGCATAATTAAAAATTGCTGATTACTTTTGGGGTTTACGGAAAAAGAGAGATCATTACCACTAATATAGGCTACCAGATCCCAGCCATCTTCTGCTAAGCGCGGATCTGCGGGGGGAGTCGGATTATTGTAATACTGACTGTTCATCTCTGCTGCATACAGTATCAATGATGCCTGTTGAGCTTCTTTGGTTAACATATTGTTATACATTATTAACTCCTCTTGATACCGCTCGTCTTTCCGGTGGCCTTTTAGCTGTGTCGTTCCATTTCTTCCGCCGTGGCTCACTGGAAATTTAGTGGGTATATTGTCATTGGCTGTGTGTATTTGTCATTTTTGTTGTACTGCAATATCAAATTTTATCAGCATAAAAAATAAAGAAAGGATAATTTAAGCGTATATCATCCTGAAAGGATTTCTGAGAATTTGAGTTATTGATATAGCGGTTCAGTTAAGAGTCTGTATTAGAAAGTACTTGCTATTGTTCAATATCGAATTAATTAATTACTTTTAGTTATATGTAGTTTTGATTTGTTCTTTTTAATCTGTTGTCTAACGGCGTTATTCTTCACGGATCTATGAGTCTTATTTTCAAATATTACTGAATATTAAGAGGCTAATATGTCTGCACCACGTTCGGTTCTGGAGTTGATCGGGAATACACCGTTGCTGGAACTGACCCATCTGGATACTGGCCCATGCCAACTCTTCATTAAGCTGGAGAACCAGAATCCGGGCGGTTCTATTAAAGACAGAGTTGCACTCTCAATGATTGAACAGGCAGAAAAACAGGGGCTACTGAAACCCGGTGGCACTATCATTGAAGCAACGGCTGGTAATACCGGTATTGGGTTAGCACTGGTTGCTGCCATGAAAGGTTATAAGCTGATACTGGTTGTACCGGATAAGATGAGCAGGGAAAAAATATATCACCTGAGAGCATTGGGAACGGATGTCCGTCTGACCCGTTCTGATGTGGGTAAGGGCCATCCGGAATATTATCAGGATTATGCGTTGCGTCTGTCGAAGGAAATCAGTGGCGCGTATTACATTGATCAGTTTAATAATGCATCTAATTCACTGGCTCATATGACAACGACCGGCCCTGAAATATGGCAGCAGATGGAACACGATGTGGATGCTGTTGTTGTTGGTGTGGGTTCAGGCGGAACACTTGGCGGTTTAAGCCAGTATTTCCGGGAAGTTTCTCCCGATACCCGATTTATTCTTGCTGATCCTAAAGGCTCTATTCTTGCTGATTATGTTGAATACGGTCATTACGATGAAGCAGGAAGCTGGTTCGTTGAAGGGATCGGCGAGGATTTTATCCCACCGCTGGGGGATTTTTCTAACATTAGTCATGCTTACCGGATCACCGATGCCGAAGCCTTTTCCTGTGCAAGGGAGCTACTTTTACAGGAAGGTGTTCTTGTTGGTTCATCTTCAGGCACGTTACTGGCTGCGGCTTTACGCTATTGCCGGGCACAGAAAACACCAAAGCGTGTGGTGACACTGGCTTGTGATAGCGGCAATAAATATTTATCCAAAATGTTCAATGACTACTGGTTACTGGAACAAGGGCTGCGTTCACAACAGAAAGAAAATGATTTAAGTGATTACGTGACATATCGCTACCGGGATGGTGCGACAGTTTTTGTTTCTCCACAAGATACCCTACAGATTGCACATGGGCGAATGCGGTTGTATGACATTTCGCAACTCCCTGTACTCGATAATGACCAGATTGTCGGCATTATTGATGAGTGGGACTTGATGAATGCCATTCAGGCTGATTCTCATAATTTCTCTTTGTCAGTCAGTCAGGCCATGACCAGTCAGGTTAAGACTCTCCATAAAAATGCACCACTGGAGCAATTGGTTGCAACCTTTGATGCGGGCCATGTGGCGCTGATTGTTGATGACAACAAACACTTTATTGGCCTTGTTACCCGTACTGATGTGCTGAACGCATGGCGTCAACAACTCAATTAACCTATTTCAGGAATAACTTAATGACTAAATTTGATACTAAAAGCGTTCACGCCGGCTATGTCCCTGATCATACAGGGGCTGTAATGCCTGCAATCTATGCCACATCCACTTATGCGCAACCTGCACCGGGTCAACATACGGGATACGAGTATTCCCGTAGTGGCAACCCCACGCGTGATGCTCTGGAGCGGGCGATTGCTGAACTGGAAAATGGCAGCCGGGGTTATGCATTTGGCTCAGGTTTAGCAGCCAGTTCGACGATTCTGGAATTACTGGATAAAGACAGCCACATCGTTGCTGTGGATGATCTGTATGGCGGTACTTACCGGTTACTGGAAAAAGTGCGCCGCCGGACTGCCGGATTGCGTGTTACCTATGTCGAAGCGGGAGATACTGCGGCACTGGAAGCGGCTATCCAGCCTGATACAAAAATGATTTGGGTGGAAACGCCAACCAATCCATTACTTAAACTGGCAGATTTGGCCGCAATTGCTCAGATAGCCCAACACCATAAGATTATCAGTGTTGCAGATAATACGTTTGCTTCTCCTTATATCCAGCGTCCACTGGATTTAGGGTTTGATATTGTTGTTCACTCTGCGACTAAATACCTGAATGGTCATTCCGATGTTGTTGCCGGTCTTGCGGTAGTAGGAAACAATGCTGAACTGGCTGAGCAGCTTGCTTTCCTGCAAAATTCAATTGGCGGGATCCTTGACCCTTTCAGTAGTTTCCTTGTTTTGCGTGGCATACGGACACTATCACTGCGTATGGAAAGACATATCAGAAATGCAGAAAAAATTGCCCACTGGCTGGAACAGCAGCCACAAATAGAAAAAGTCTTTTACCCCGGTCTTGATTCCCATCCTCAGCATGAGCTGGCGAAGCGTCAGATGAAAGGTGCTGGTGGCATGATTTCTATTGTGCTGAAAGGGGATGATGATGCTACTCATCGGATGATAAAAGCACTGAAATTATTCACACTGGCAGAAAGTCTGGGTGGAGTGGAAAGTCTGGTTGGTCAGCCATTTACTATGACTCATGCATCTATTCCATTGGAAAAACGTTTAGCGGCAGGCATTACACCACAATTAATCCGTCTTTCAGTGGGTATTGAGAATGTCGATGATTTGATTGCCGATTTATCGCAGGCTCTTAGCGCAGCAAATCTGTAAAGCCGAAATAATATGCCAGCCCGGTTCTCGGGTTGGCATTTTTTTGTGTGTTTTTATTTCTATACAGACTCAGTTTTGCCAGCCATTTCTATAGCATGGCCTACTCGTAGTACTGTTGCATCATCCATTGCCCGGCCAATCACTTGTATACCGATAGGCAGGCCTTGTTTATCCTTCGCTACAGGCAGTGTTAAGGCCGGTAGCCCCGTGATATTGGCCGGAATGCATAGACGAAGATAGGCATTTGTGACGTTTTCCTCAGAATTGTCAGACCAGATAAACGATTCCTGCCCGACGAGCGCTGCTGTCTCAGGGACTGTGGGCGTGAGTAAGATATCGATATCATTAAATAACGCATTCCACTGCTGGCATATCATCCGTCTGGCTCGTTGTGCTTTCAGATAATCTCCGGCAGGTAATAACTGTCCTGTTTCAAAGAAAGTCCTCACATCATCCCCATACAGTGATGCAGACTTACGTAAAGTACGAGAATGTATTGAAGCCGCTTCAGCCACTGTGATGCCCCACTGGGTTGGCATAAGATAATCTGTCAGAGGGATGTTGACTGTCGTGACTTCGGCTCCTTGCTGTTTAAGGCGTTCTGCGGTCTGTTTTACTGCCGCTATCACTGATTCAGCAACCTGATCAAAATAATAGTTTTGCGGAATGCCAATCCGTAATCCTTTAATGTCCTGTTTAGAGAAATCTGCATAATTTGTATCTGGTACCTGACGGCTTGCCGGGTCACGTTCATCAAAACCCGTTAATGCCTGTAATACTAATCCGGCATCTTCAACTGTTCGGGACATTGGCCCGGCATGATCCAGTGACCATGCTAGTGGCGTAACACCATAACAGGAAACTAATCCATAAGTTGGTTTAAAGCCGACAATTCCGCACAGTGCTGCTGGTATTCTGATAGAACCACCGGTATCTGTTCCCATTGCTGCCAATACCCCGCCGTAGGCTACCGCAGCAGCAGAGCCACCACTGGAGCCGCCAACGATACGACGAGTATCAAGAGGATTACGTGTTTGTGGAGTAATGACACCAAATGCGAATTCGTGAGTATGGGTTTTCCCCAGTAAGATGGCTCCCGCACGATGTAAAGCATCAGTTACCGCACTGTTGGACTGGGCAATATGTTCTGCTCGCACTTTAGAACTGGCTGTGGTCGGTTTACCGGTGACATCGAACAGGTCTTTTAATGCCAGAGGGATCCCATGTAACGGCCCGCGATATTTTCCCTGACTGATTTCACGTTCTGCTTGTTTGGCCTGTTCCCGTGCTTCTTCCACCCAGACAGATACAAAAGCATTAATTTCTGGCTCTGCTATTTTTATATTGGCAAGGGCGGCATCAACCAGTTCTACCGGAGATAATGTCTGCGCGGCAATCGCTTGACTGGCTTGAGAAATAGTCAGGTTTTTCAGATCGATCATATTTTTCTTTCCCCTCCGGCATTGAAAACTGGTGCCGGAAGATCAGCATCATCCATCGGCAGTTCATCTAATCGGGCGATTGACGTACGGATATGATGCAGTGCCCCTGCAATATATTGCGAGCGTTCTATATCCAGTATCAGGCCGACACTGGCTGCCAGTAATTGTGTTTCTTCCGCAGATAAAGGATCAGGTACTGTTATATTCATATTATTTCCTTAACGGTATTGAGATATTTTTATTCAATATTGTCAGTAGAATAGCCAGTAAAACCAGAGCTATGATGACTGCACCGTAGACATTGACCGCAACCAGCAAACCGGACTGATGTGCGAGATAACCAATCGCAATTGTAGGAACACTGTTGGCAAGGTAACTTTCAATATAAAAAGCGCCCATCAGACCACCTCTTTCATGAGGCTCAGCCAGTGGTAATACGGTTCTTATCGCACCAAGAAAGGTTGCTCCAAAGCCGAATCCAGTGATAACTGAGCCTATCAGCAATAGCATGACATATTCCCGATTTGCAGCCAGTAGGATCAGTAATAACCCTGTTGCTAAAGCGAGCTGACCTGATAACAGAGTCATAAACGAGGTGAGTTTACGTGCGGCGATGATTGCAACCGCACCACTGAGCGTTAATGCTGCGACTGAAAGTCCTCCCATCCACGGTGATGTTGTGTGAGTTGTTGCAACAATCAGTGATGGCATGAGAGATAAGTAGAATCCACCGATCATCCACACAGCAAAATTGGCCGGGGTGATTGCCCGTAACGCATTGCGGGCCTGTGCGGGCACCATAATGCGGGGACGCAGGCTTTCCCATGCTCCCGAACGACGTTGTACAGTTTCAGGAGTCAGTCGGGTAAGAATTAATACCACCAAAAACACAATCAGTAATAAGACATATATGGTGTGGAGTGGGCCGGGAGCAAATACCAGCAATGTGGTACTGCCTAATGCACCGGCAGCCATACCCAGCATCGGTGCAATACTGTTAATCAGCGCCCCACGTTCTCTGTGCATATCCAACAGAGCAGCTCCTACAGAGGCAGTCGCCAAGCCGGTTGCAAGCCCTTGTATAATGCGTGCACCTACCAGCCATCCGGGATCAGAGGCCAGTAAAAAAGTACTCATGGATATGATTTGTAACAATAAGGCTAAACTGATCACCGGTCGTCGCCCTATATGATCTGATAAGCGCCCTGCTATCAATAAAGCCAGCAACAGGGCTAGTGCATAGGCGGCAAAAATTACCGTCAGTAACGTTGAGCTGAATCCCCATTCATGCTGGTAAATACGATAAAGTGGCGTAGGTGCACTGGATGCCGCTAAGAACGCCATTAGCGTGATGGCATGAAGTACCGTCGCGGCCTGATAAGACATCCGATTGTTATGAGATTGTCGGCAAGAATCAGGTGTGTTATTTGACATAACAACTCCATAAAAGCAAAATGTTAGCTTTAATGATGCTACAAGAATTATCTCACTAACGCAATTTTTTTGCTTTAGTGGGTTTGTGTGAATAGTGACAGAAGTAGGAGCAGAGAAAGAAATGACTCACAGAGCAGCACCGCGTCCCGGTGGTCGTAGTGCCCGCGTGCAGGCGGCTGTCCATCAGGCTGTGCGGGAATTACAACAAGAACTTTCCCGTACTGAACTGACTGTGCCCGCGATTGCTGCCCGTGCAGGTGTGACACCATCGACTATTTATCGCCGCTGGGGGGATTTGTCACAATTACTGGCAGATGTTGCGGTTGAAGAGCTACAGCCGGATCACCCCCCTGCTGAAACAGGTTCATTTCGTACAGATCTTCTGACATGGCTTGAGCAATACTTTGAAGAGATGGCATCTGAACCCGGTCGGGCAATGTTAAGAGATGTACTGGGTACGCCGGGCCATGAATATGCCGGTAAGTGTGATGGATGTATACGCCAGCAAATAGAGGCAATCTGTCAGCGGGCACTGAAAAAAGGCGAAAATCCTATTTCTGTTGATTTGATTATTTCGGGTGTTGTTGCACCGTTAATGTATCGCATCCTGTTTGCAAATGATCCCCCTACAAGTGAACAGATACACACATTTTTCGAACAGTTGGAAGCAAGGTAAAGCGAGTTATATTATTCTTAACGTTCCGTGAACAAAGGAGAATGGTTATGGCTGTTTTAGATATACTCACAATTCCTGATGAAAGACTGAAACAGAAATGTGTTGATGTCGCCCATGTTGAAGATATCCAAACGTTGGTTGATGATATGTTGGAAACAATGTATGACACGGATAATGGCATTGGGCTGGCCGCACCTCAGGTAGGAAGAAGAGAATCTGTATTAGTTATTGATATTTCACCAGAGCGGAATCAGCCTCTGGTTTTAATCAATCCTAAAATCGTCGAAAAAGAACGTAAGGTCGTGAATCAGGAAGGCTGCTTATCAATTCCCGGTTATTATGCTGACGTGGAACGATTTGAAAAAGTGAAAGTAGAAGCGCTGGATCGAAACGGTCAGGCTATCACAGTGGAAAGTGAAGATTTTCTTTCTATCGTGATGCAGCATGAAATTGACCATCTGCACGGTATTATTTTCATCGATTATTTATCGCCATTAAAAAGACAAATGGCACTAAAAAAAGTGAAAAAATATTTGAACAGCAGAGTAAGTTAGCGGGTAAGGGTAAGTAGATAGGTTAATATTTTCCAGTCACTATCGCTATGGTGACTGGAATAAGCGGGGATCAGAAATTAGTGAAGTTTAAGTGGCAACACTAATCAGAACCTATGAAAAAGTGACGGGCTAATAATGGCGCAGTAAGGCTTTTCTTTAAATAAAAACCACGGGGAAGCGTCATAATTGGCTGTCCATATTCACCAATAGCTTCTGTTAATGCCCGGCTGTTTGCTGCTTTTGGGCGCAATTGCAAGACTTCACCATGACGGGCTGTAATACTCTCAACTTTGCCTAACACGATGAGATCCATCAATTCTTCCCAATCACATCTCAATAACTCTTCTTCAACCGGATTTGGGCTCCAGAGAAGCGGAGAACCAACACGACGTTCAGCAAGCGGGATCTCTCTTTCTCCTTCAACAGGCACCCATAAAACACGAGACAGCTTACGCCTGACATGGCAGTTTTCCCATGTGATGCCGCTGTTGCCAGTTAAAGGAGCAACGCAGACAAAAGTGGTTTCCAGCGGCGTGCCTTTTCTGTCCACCGGGATTGTTTTCAGTTCAACACCAATATGCTCAAAATCTTGCTCTGGCTTACTTCCCGCACTTGCGCCCAGATAATATTCAAGCAACATGCCCACCCAACCTTTGTCCCGTTTCAGATTAGGCGGTATGGGAATGCAGGCTTGGGTAGCCAGTTCTCCTAACGTTAAGCCAGCCAGAGACTGGGCTAGCCTGAAGAGTTGTTGTTCGTTTTCTGGTGGTGCTGGTGGTGTGAATTGCATGATTATAAGATATATTTAGCCTTGTTTAAAAAATGAACACAATAATTGTGTAATTTCATTATGAGTTTATTAGTATGCGGATTAACCAGATAATGACATGATATACAAGATATTTTAATTCGTGTTCTTTGCATTAAAAATAAACTCATTATGATTGTTCACCTATTCACCGTGATAATAAACAGGATCTTACACCATGTTATCCACAGAACTATGGGATAAGTGATGAAAATTGCGATCACTGGTTTGATTTACAGCCTTATCTAAGGTGGTTTTCTACAAAAAACGCGTGTTTTTGTTTAACTAAAAGGCATATCCTGTGGATAAATTCACCATTGGTTGATATTTGCACAGTGTAAGAAAAACAGAAAACTGTGATATTCCGCACATGTTGAGGTAATGCACGTTATAAACATTAACATAATGAAAAATAATAGGTATTTATTTAATCTTATCAGACGATTGAAAGGGGTAAAGAAAATTATACCTGCCTTACCCCTGACTTTTTCACATACATATCCACAGAAAAAGTGAATAAAATTATCATAGTCAGACTATAATTGTTTATAACTTTAGGTTTTTCTGTGAATTATCCTTCCGGAGGTGTAAACCATGCAGATTTAAAGTCAAACCATCCAAAAGTATTCATTTTCACCCCTCTCATACTTCTTTGCCCCTGTAGTTCAAGCCAGTGATGGAATAGTGGATGTAACCGATGTTCATCAACGATTTTTTCACACCATTCTTCAACATTCAGCTTATCCTGCCGCCATAAAGAAACCTCGCTGTTTAAATCGCTGTTCAGACATTTTTTCAGCAAGGGAATTTCGTAGAGAGTTGCAAACAGTGAAAACTCGAGTGGCTTATAAAAATTGGCGGTGGCTAACCAGACATCGCTTTCGGCATCGCCATTGAACCATGTTTCGTAATCCACAATATTGATAGTCAGCTCAACTCCATACTTTGCCAGAATAACTTGCAGGATCTTACTGATAGTGTGGTATTCATGATGCTGTTGATAAAACGTGACTGTCAGGCTGGTAATATCTTCCGGTTTTTGGCGTTGCGGGAGGAGTTTGCTGTGATGCCAGCGTAGCAATAGCCCATAAGCCGGTGACCAGTGGCGCTGATAGAAAGGATCACAGTGTGCTAATAAATTAATCGGGGTGAGTAAACTGCACAGCCAGTCACGCACTTCTTGTCTGGCACATTTCGCCGAGCGCTGATCACTTAACAGGAAATAACAGCCTTCTTCCATTCGGCTATCTAATGAATTGTTATTATTGCCATCATTTCCCAGATGCAGAGTTGTACAAACCAGTTTTTCCGTCAATTCAGGGTGAATTGAGATATTAACTTCATCAAGTAGCGCTCTGAAACCAAAATAGTGATCAAATGCTTTAATTTTTAATTTATGGCTATTATTGATAACGACCTGATAAGGGCCGGTTCCGACTGGGCGTTGAGCAAAGTTGGGCAGGCTTTTCCATTCTTCTGGCAGGATCATGGCATGAGGGCTGCCCATCAGAAAGTCAAACCGAGTGTCAGGCTGATGAAGAAAGATATCTACCGTATAGGGAATAGTCGAGGTGATTTTTTTAATATGGGAAAAAAGCGGAAAGCTTTTTAAATGCTCCAGTGAACTGATGATATCTTTTGCCTGTAATTCTCTGCCGTGGTGGAAATAGATGGTCGGCCGCAGATAAAAACGCCAATGATGTTCTGTCATTTGCTGCCAGTGATGGGCCAGATCACCTTCTACTTCCTCTTTTTCCTCATTTATACGGGTTAATCCGTTGAAAATTTGTCGTATCAGGTGAATTTCTGAACGCCTGAGGGCTGTGCCGGGTAATAAATTTGGGAATGGACGATAGTAAATGATGCGTAATGTGTTTTTCCCCTGCCTGAAATTGCGCTCCAGTTGCGATAGTACCATTTGGCGCACGGTATTTTTGTCACCAACTAAATGAACCAGTTCCTCAATGTCTTCCTGTTCGAACAGCTTTTCTGCCCGCTGTTGCTGGAGTTCTAGTCCACTGCGCAGAAAGTGGAGCCGGGAACGTTTTCCTCTGCCGGCTTCAGCGTGCCAGCGTAACCAGCCAGCTTGCTGCATATTATTTAATAGGGAACGGACATGGCGGCGTGAACAGTGCAGGATATCAGCGAGTATCTGGAGTGTGGTTTCAGCATTTTCGCCCTGATAATGCTGCCATAACTGGATGAACTGTTGTTGCAGGCGAGGGTTCGGCATAAAAGAGGAACTCCACTGATTTTTTCATCAATTTTTATTTCCTTATATTAAGCCGATAATAAGTCAGATTTAAAGTCATTTATAAGTGGAAAGTTATCACTTATTGACTCCCGATTTTTTGAGTAATGGTATTTTTACCAGCCAGTAAGGAGACTTACTGGCCTTTCTTTTATACACTTCGTCTTTCAAGTTGCTTCTTTGTTGACTGCGCTCGCTCACCCCAGTCACCGTTTTTATAAACATACGGTTATCTATGCTCCCAGGGATTACTGAGAGGCTTCTGCCTCTCACCGGAGGCCAGCCTTTGGCTGGGCAAATTCGTTCCCGACGAATTTGTTACTCCCTTGTCGCCGCGATGCATCTTGAAATCCATTGTGTATATACCAGATTAATTTTGTTTGATGATATTTTGAGCAATAATATCACCCATTTCATCAGTGCTAATCGCCTTTCCGTTACCCGCTAAATCAGCGGTTCTATAACCCTGTTCCAGTGCAGCATTGACTGCTGTTTCAATGACATCTGCAATATCATCACGTTTAATGCTGTAACGAAGCAAGAGAGCGGTGGATAGGATCTGGGCGATTGGATTAGCAATATTTTTTCCTGCAATATCCGGAGCAGAACCCCCGGCAGGTTCATATAAACCAAATCCTTTCTCATTCAGGCTGGCAGAAGGCAGCATGCCCATTGAACCGGTGATCATGGCACATTCATCAGACAAAATATCACCAAATATATTGGAGCAAAGCAATACATCAAACTGAGACGGTGCTTTGATGAGCTGCATCGTGGCGTTGTCGATATACATGTGATTGATTTCAACGTCAGGATATTCTTTCGCAATTTCACTGACAATTTCACGCCACAGAACAGAACTTTGTAAAACATTGGCTTTATCAATCGAAGTGACTTTATGCCGGCGTTTGCGGGCCGATTCGAAAGCAATACGGGCAATTCTTTCTATTTCAAACCGATGGTAGACTTCTGTGTCGAAAGCGCGTTCGTACCTTCCTTCGCCTTCCCGTCCTTTAGGCTGACCGAAATAGATCCCGCCAGTCAGTTCACGAACACATAAAATATCGAAACCTTTTTCCGCAATATCATGACGCAGCGGGCAAAAAGACGCCAGGCTGGTATATAAGTGTGCCGGACGTAGATTACTGAATAGCTTGAAGTGCTTGCGCAGTGGCAATAATGCTCCGCGTTCTGGCTGGCTGGCCGGGGGTAAATGCTCCCATTTAGGGCCACCGACAGAGCCAAACAGAATTGCATCCGCTTTTTCACAACCAGCCACAGTGGCTTCAGGTAAAGGACAGCCATGCCTATCAATGGCTATCCCTCCAACATCATATTCACTGGTTGTGATGCGAATAGAAAAACGACGACGAATAGCATCCAGTACTTTATAGGCTTGCTTCATGACTTCCGGGCCAATACCGTCACCGGGCAACACCGCAATATGGTAAGCAGGTTCTTGTTGTTTTGTAATAGAGTGGGTAGACATTGTTATTCAGTTTCCTTTGTTGTGCTTTTGGAAATATTGTCTTGTATGCGTTGTTTTTCTTTCTTGACCTGTTCTGCCTGCCAGATATTGTTCAGCGCGTGGATCATTGCTTTAGCAGAAGACTCAATCACATCTGTCGCTAACCCGACGCCATGAAAACGGCGACCAAAGCACTCTACGATAATATTGACCTGACCAAGTGCGTCCTTCCCATGCCCTTTGCCGGATAATTGATAGGAAAGTAATTTTATCGGATAGCCCGTAATCCGGTTCATAGCATGATAGATAGCATCGACAGTCCCGTTTCCGGTTGCTGCTTCAGATTTAATTTCATCACCGCAAGCCAGACGCACTGTTGCTGTTGATACTATGCTGGTTCCGGACTGAATACTGAAATAATCCAGACGATAGTGTTCATCTTCCTGTTGTTGCTGGTTAATGAACACCAGCGCTTCCAGATCGTAATCAAAGACCTGACCTTTTTTATCAGCCAGTTTCAGGAAGGCTTCATACAGGGCATCCAGATCATAATCTTTCTCCTGATAGCCCATTTCAGTCATGCGATGCTTTACGGCAGAGCGACCAGAACGGGAAGTCAGATTCAGTTGGGTATCTTTCAGGCCGATGGAATCCGGTGTCATGATTTCGTAGGTTTCACGGTTTTTCAGAACACCATCCTGATGAATGCCGGATGAATGGGCGAAAGCATTGCTGCCCACAACCGCTTTATGGGCCGGGATTGGAGTATTACAAATTTGACTGACTAACTGGCTGGTACGATAAATTTCTTTATGATTAATATTGGTATGAACCCCCAACATTTGCTGGCGGGTTTTTATCGCCATAATCACTTCTTCCAGTGAACAGTTTCCGGCTCGTTCACCCAGACCGTTAATGGTTCCTTCAACTTGTCTGGCGCCTGCCTGAACGGCAGTAATGGAATTAGCGACTGACATCCCCAAATCGTCATGGCAATGGACAGAAATAATTGCCTTATCAATATTAGGTACGCGATTAAATAAGGTCTTAATAATACCGCCAAATTGGTAGGGAGTTGTATAACCGACGGTATCAGGAATATTGATGGTTGTTGCGCCTGCTTTTATGGCCTGCTCGACGATGCGGCACAAGTTATCGATATCTGAGCGTCCGGCATCTTCACAGGAGAATTCCACATCATCGGTATACCTGCGGGCCCGTTTGATGGAGCGAACCGCCATTTCGACGATATCATCAAACCCTTTTTTTAATTTATGTTCAACATGCAGGTTGGAAGTCGCCAACACCATATGCAGGCGGAAAGCTTCTGCAACACTCAGAGCCTCCGCCGAAACATCGATATCATTATCAACACAACGGGACAGGGCACAGATACGGCTGTTTTTGATCTCGCGAGCGATAGTCCGGACTGATTCAAAATCGCCGGGGGAAGAAACGGGGAAACCCGCTTCGATAATATCAACGCCCAGCCTTTCCAGTGCATAAGCAATTTGCAGTTTTTCTTTGACACTCAGGCTGGCCTGTAACGCCTGTTCACCATCTCTCAATGTGGTATCGAAAATAATAACTTGCTGGCTCATAGTTGTGCTCCTGTCAATGGGTTGTCATGTTTTAGTTTTTTTAGGGCGCCGAGCAGGTATAAAAAAACCCGCGTTAGCGCGGGTTTTTATCTCTGGTAAAGATTAACTCTGAATTCAATCTACCAGCATACCGCGCACATTAAAGGCGTTTAGTAGTAGGCTTAGTAGACGAATATTGTGAATCATGTAAGTCAACCTTTGAAAATCTGTTAATTGAGTATTACCGTTTCGATATAATTATTGATACGTCATCTGAAAAACATTGTCAAGCAGTACAAATTTAGGCCGGGAATGAATAATGTGCATTAATAGGTTTTTTTTTGACCTTTTCGTAGCCGGAGTGACTATTTTTTACATTTTTAACGATGTTTTTATCTATTTTTCATATCTATATATGAAGTAAAATCCGGCCCTAATGGATAATAAATATAATGCTTATAATGTTATAAAGATGTTTATTAACGGGACAGGGATAGAATGAATACTCACTATGGTGTTCTTGGCTTACTAATCAATAACCATATTAAATATAAATA
>NZ_CAWQMW010000154.1:0-27220 GCF_963895965.1 Xenorhabdus sp. PB30.3
ATTATCCTCTTATTCCTGCCCGTCTACTCGCCTTGGTTGAACAAAATAGAATACTTATGGCACACGTTACATGAAACAGTCACACGTAACCATTGTTGTCGGTATATGTGGAAACTGCTCAGTAATGTGAAAAAATTCTTGAAAAAATCTGCAAATAGACTCTTTCAGAGAAAGTAAATCGAGTGTCCCACTATTATGAAAAGTTATTTAGTTTCATGTGAAATTATCTTGAAATAGGACTGATGTTAAATAACTTATATAGTAAATACCCACTGTAATATAAAGGGCATTAACCTAAAATATTGAATAATCTTATTCCTCAATATAAATGAAAAATAGAATGATAATCCTTTAATCGGAAATAAATTAACCCTTGTTGATTAATGGCTTTCATGGAACAATTCTACCTAACTTATCCAGAAATCTTCCAGGATGGATTTAGTTAATATTTAATTTGGAAATTATCATTCAATCAAATAAAGCGAAAAAAATGAATAATCAAGATATCGAACTCAACTCTGGGGAAGGTAATATTTCCCTAACTAAAGAAAAAGAAATTTTCATTCGTGAAGGTCAGGCCGTAGGTGCTGGTGCTGCAACTGAATGGATTGGCGATGCCTGGAAAATGTTTAAAGCAAATCCATTACAGTGGATACTGTTTACATTAGTCTATTTCGCCATTATTTCAGTATTGAATTTTATTCCATTTATTAATTTTTTAGTGGGTTTATTTGGTCCGGTACTTGTTGCTGGTGTTATCGCTGCTGCTGAAAAACAGAGGACTACAGGGGACTTTAAGATAGATTTACTCTTTTACGGATTTAAAGAAAAATTAGGTTCACTGGTTGCTGTTGGTGCTCTTTACATAGGAATATGTGCACTTGGAATCATTGCTGCTATTTTTATTGCAGGCTTTGGTATGATCGATTTTGTTTTAGCCTCTCAAGAGGTAAATCCAGACCCATTACTATTGATTCAGGCTATCCCTTCTTTTATGTGGGCGTGTCTTGTGTTCTGTGTTTTCGCCATTATTGCTCTTGCGTTTATCTGGTTTGCCCCTGCACTGATTATTATCAATAATCTGAAATTTGGTGACGCAGTGTCAATGAGTCTGAGTGCTGTAAAGAAAAATTTATTGGGTGGTTTTCTGTTTTTCTTACTCATGGGTATTATGATGTTTGCATCAGCGATCCCCTTACTTTTAGGCTTCATTATTACCTTGCCCATGAGCCTTATTGTTTATTATACAACGTACCGCAGCATTTTTTATGCACAGGAAGAAAAACAAACACAATCAGATTTAATTGTCTAAAGTTTTTTCTTTCAATATCTATAATAAACGCTATTTCAGTGTTTATTATTTTTCTCTAACTAAAAACGTATATGTCATTGAATAAAAAAGCGCCTCACTAGGCGCTTTTTTATTACTTAGAATAATCAGTTATTAACCAATATATTCCAGTCCATTCATATAAGGACGCAATACTGCCGGAACTTCAATTCGGCCATCTTCCTGCTGATAGTTTTCCATCACTGCAACCAGAGTACGGCCAACAGCCAGACCTGAGCCATTCAGTGTATGTACCAGCTGGGTTTTCTTATCATCTTTACTGCGGAAACGAGACTGCATACGACGAGCCTGAAAATCCCACATGTTAGAACAAGATGAAATTTCACGATAAGTATTCTGGGCCGGTAGCCAAACTTCCAAATCGTAAGTTTTTCTTGAACTTGCACTCATATCTCCGGTACACAACAACATCTTACGGTACGGCAGGTTTAGTAACTGCAATACTTTTTCCGCATGTCCCGTCAGTTCTTCCAGTGCTTCCATTGATTTCTCAGGATGGACAATCTGAACCAGCTCGATTTTATCAAACTGGTGCATACGGATCAGGCCACGGGTATCACGACCATAAGAACCCGCTTCAGATCGGAAACAAGGTGTATGTGCCGTCATTCTCAAAGGAAGATCTTTCTCATCCAGAATTTCACCACGCACTAAGTTAGTCACCGGTACTTCCGCAGTCGGGATCAGCGCATAGTTACTACCAGATTCTTCTTCCAGCGCTTTAGTATGGAATAAATCTTCACCAAATTTAGGCAGCTGACCTGTACCAAACAGAGTGTCATGGTTGACCAAATAAGGAACATAGGTTTCCAGATAACCATGTTGTTCAGTATGCAAATTCAGCATAAACTGCGCCAATGCACGATGCAAACGGGCAATCTGGCCTTTCATTACCACAAAACGCGCACCAGTTAATTTCACTGCTGCCGCAAAATCAAGACCATCAGTCAATTCACCCAATGATACGTGATCTTTCACTTCAAAATTATACTGATGCGGCTCACCCCAACGGCTGATCTCTACGTTATCGCTGTCATCTTTACCATCAGGAGAAGAATCATCAGGAATATTCGGCATACTCAGTGCAAGATCACGGATCTCAACCTGTAATGCTTCCAATTCCGCTTTTGCTGTATCCAGCTTTTCTCCCAATTGATTGACTTCCTGACGCAGTGGTTCAATATCCTCACCACGGGCTTTCGCTGCACCAATAGATTTCGATCGGGAATTACGTTCTGCTTGCAGGGTTTCAGTTTCAACTTGTAAAACTTTACGGCGCTCTTCTTGTTTACGCACCGTCTCCACATCAAGGGTATAACCCCTGCGAGCCAGTTTTTCGGCGACTGCGTCTAGCTCATTACGCAGCATATTTGGATCGAGCATGCTATTCCTGTGCTTGTTTGTTATTGAGAAAAAAGTTATTGGTAAAACAGTAATAAAATCAGTCTGGACTAAGCAGACTGATAGAGGTTTTTTAACATACCAACATTACCGTATCAGCCACATTAACGATAGCGTTTTATTGGACTATTTTGATCCTGTGCCATTAGCCAGTTTAATTTTTCACCGATTTTACCTTCCAATCCTCTGTTAGTCGGATGGTAATAAGTTGTCTTTTGCATCTCAGGCGGAAAATAAATCTCTCCGGCGGCATAAGCATTAGGCTCATCATGCGCATAACGGTATGCTTCACCATATCCCATTTCTTTCATCAGCTTCGTTGGGGCATTACGCAAATGAGCCGGGACATCATAATCAGGCTTCTCCTGAGCATCGGCGATAGCCGCTTTAAATGCAGTATAAACAGCATTGCTTTTAGGGGCACAGGCAAGATAAACAATCGCCTGCGCAATGGCCCGCTCTCCTTCTGCAGCTCCGACACGCGTGAAACAATCCCATGCAGCAATGGCTACCTGCATCCCACGAGGATCTGCATTACCAACATCTTCAGAAGCTATCGCCAGTAAACGTCGGGCAACATAAAGTGGATCACCGCCGGCAGTAATGATCCGCGCATACCAATAAAGTGCAGCATCTGGTGCTGAACCGCGGATTGATTTATGTAAGGCCGATATTAAATCGTAATATCTGTCACCTTTATTATCAAAGCGTGCACTTCTTTCCCCACTGACTTCTTTGAGAAGTTCAGTTGTCAGAGTCCGCTGGCCTTTCGCATCAATTTCTGCCATATCCGACATCATTTCCAGCAGATTCAGTGAACGGCGCGCATCACCGGCTACCAGCTCTGCGAGTATCTGCCGGGTATCTTCCGGCAACACAATATTTTGTTCACCAAGACCACGTTCTTTATCATTTATGGCCTGAATCAGCACTTGTTCTATTTCTCTTGGCGAAAGGGATTTCAGTAAATAGACTCGTGCCCGTGATAACAAAGCTGAATTTAATTCAAAGGAGGGATTTTCGGTTGTAGCACCAATAAATGTAATTGTGCCATCTTCAATATGTGGCAGAAATGCATCTTGCTGGCTTTTATTAAATCGGTGAACTTCATCAACAAATAGAATTGTTCTACGACCTGCATTGCGATTTTGCCGTGCTTTTTCGATGGATTCCCGGATCTCTTTGATACCAGAAGTCACCGCAGAAATACGTTCAATATCTGCCTGCGCATAATAACCAATGATTTCAGCTAATGTGGTCTTTCCCGTGCCGGGTGGTCCCCATAAAATCATAGAATGGAGTTGACCCGCACGAATAGCTCTCGGTAGAGGTTTACCTTCCGCTAATAAATGTTGCTGACCAATATAGTGATCTAACGTGATTGGCCGCATTTTTGCGGCCAATGGCTGAAATTCATTCTGTGAAAAATCAAGAGAAAGATTGTTCAATTAAACCTCACTGGCGTTGATCGTCCAGTGTCACACCTTCTGGCAGAGTGAATTTAAATTTTGACGCATCTACACTCGTGTTCTGCTGCCCTTTCAACTGATAAGCACTTTTCTGTCCATCTTGTTCAACAGCAGTAAATTTCTGAATAGTGCCATCTGGTGTCACTGTGATTGAAAAATACTTAAGATTCCTGCTCGCACTCTTAGGTGTCAACTCAAAATGGTTACCATTTTGGGTCACTTTGTATTGTTTCCAATCAGCTGAATCATTACGGGCAATCAACATAAATGGCGTATTCCCCGTAGCATCTTTCAGCCAATTGGCCGTAACTTGTTCGACAAAGGGATTATAAAACCACAATGTCTTACCGTCAGAAATCAAAGTACTTTCATCAGGTGATGTCATATGCCAGTTAAACAAATTAGGGCGTTTAACCCAAAGTTGACCTTCACCATTTTGAATCGCTGAGCCATCATTACTGGTAACTGTCTGGGTAAAATTTGCATGAAAGCTATTTACCTTACTCAAACGTTCCTGCAAATCGTGTGCAGCATCAGCCCATGCAGAACTCACGCTCAATCCCATCATCAGACAGCCAATCAACATCAGTTTTTTCATGTGTGAGTACCTTCAATTCATATTATTATCAGTGTTCGTGTGGCGGAGGAGCTAAAACTTCACGATTACCATTATGACCCGGCGTACTGACAATTTGCTGAGCTTCCATCTGTTCTACGATACGGGCTGCCCGGTTATAGCCAATGCGGAATTGGCGTTGTACGCCGGAAATAGACACCCGACGTTTTTCAATCACAAATTCTACCGCCTGATCGAACAGAGGGTCCAACTCTTCATCACTATCCAATCCCAAACCGCCTTCGCCATCCTCACCCCCTTTAATAATACTATCAATATATTGAGGGCGACCACGAGCCTTCCAGTCATTAACAACTTCATGAACTTCCTGATCACGCACGAAAGCCCCATGAACACGTACAGGAATAGATGAATTTGGCGCTAAATAAAGCATATCCCCCATACCAAGCAGTGATTCTGCACCTCCCTGATCAAGAATAGTACGGGAATCAATTTTACTGGAAACAGTGAAGGCAATTCGCGTAGGAATATTAGCCTTAATCAGACCTGTAATAATATCAACAGAAGGACGCTGGGTTGCCAGCACCAGATGGATACCTGCCGCCCTTGCTTTCTGGGCCAGACGGGCAATCAATTCTTCTACTTTTTTCCCTACCGTCATCATTAGGTCGGCAAACTCATCGACCATCACAACGATATAAGGCTCTTTCTTCAGAACTGGGTGTTCCACATCCATACTGTCACCGGGTTTCCAGAATGGATCAGGAATAGGACGGCCCATTTGCTCCGCCTGTTTGATCTTATCGTTATAACCTGCAATATTGCGCACACCTAAAGCTGACATCAGTTTATAACGGCGTTCCATTTCATTAACACACCAACGCAATGCGTTAGCAGCATCTTTCATATCTGTAACAACTTCAGTCAACAGATGAGGTATGCCTTCATAAACAGATAGTTCAAGCATTTTCGGGTCGATCATGATAAAGCGAACATCTTCGGGTTTTGCTTTATACAGGATGCTGAGGATCATCGCATTAACCCCCACAGATTTACCCGAACCGGTCGTCCCTGCAACCAGTAAGTGCGGCATCTTCCCTAAATCAGCCACAACAGGCTGCCCCCCGATATCTTTCCCTAAAACGATGGTTAAAGGAGAGGGGTTATCACGGAATTTTTCACAGTCCAATACTTCTCGCAAATAAACGGTCTGACGTTTTTTATTAGGTAATTCCAGACCGACGTAAGGCAGTCCCGGTATAACCTCTACAATCCTGACAGCTACAGCCGAAAGTGAACGAGCAAGATCACGGGATAAATTGGAAATGCGCGAAGCTTTAACGCCGGGAGCCAGGTCCAGCTCGAACCGGGTAATCACAGGGCCAGGCGAAAACCCGACAACATCAGCTTTAACCCGATAATCGTTCAGGCGGGATTCAATTAAACGTGAAGTCTGTTCCAGAGCGAACATGTCGACAGGTTCTTCTTCTGCTGGCGGAGCTGCCAGAAGATCAAGAGAAGGCATCGGTGTAGTTGGTTTAGGTAATGGTTGATCATTACGCACCAAAAATGGATGGAACAGGCTTTGCTGCGGTTGCTGCGGTTGCTGCGGTTGCTGCGGTTGCTGCGGTTGCTGCGCAAGATTATGCCGGATTTCTGCCACATGAGAAGCACTCGGAACAGGAGAAATTGCTGAAACACTTGAAACAGGCGGAACATTTTTTTCCTGTTCTGGTTGTGCAATATCTTCTACCGGTATGAACTCAGAAGGCATAAATAGTGGCTCTGTCGGCTCTGATTTATCTGAACTATCAATTTGTGAAAGATATTCAAACACAGATTTTTCAGGCTGTTGGAAAGCAGTAGTCTGGTTTTGGTAGCGCTCATTCTGCTGCTGCTCAAATGCTTCCCGCAACATTTCTTCCTGCTCTGCCTGCTCGTCAACATTACTGATAGGTCGCTCAACTGGGGCCTCTACCGCTGTATCGTCATATGTGCTATCAAGAATAGTCTCGTTTTGAGCATAGTTAGACAGCTCTGCATTCTCTTTAGGCTCTTTTTCAACATCACTGCCGTAACGCTCACGTTGCTGATCAAGAAATTGTTGGCGCAGCATATCTTGTTGTTGCGCATCCATTTTCTGTTCTTCAGCCTCAGCATTAAGCTCTTCCTGTCTCTCTTTTTCTTTTCGCTGCAAATGTTCAGCCAAACGATGAGAAGGAACTTTAACGCCATATAATTCACGGCGAGTCGGTATCCGTACTGGATTCGGCCTCGGCATCTCGGGACCAATACCTTGTTTTACCTGAGGATTTCTTACTGACACAGCAGAAGTTGTGGCAGGAAGCTGTAACTCATCATCGTTATCAGGTGATGGCGACACAGCTAGAATATCCTGCGCTGTATCCACTGTAGCTGAATGAATATTGGCTGGAGATAGGTCTGGTTCCGGCACAGTATGCGATGCATTACTGAACTCTGCGGTTATATTCCTTATTTGCTCATCACCCGGCAGTTCAAATGTATAACGGGTAGGTCCTGCTTCCTGAATATTCTCAGCCTGCTCTGATATAGCCTGAGCTGTTTCCGGAACAATAGAAACCAGAGACTCAGATGAAGCACTCTCAGATACAATGCTTCCAGATGAAATACTGACAGGAGAAAGGCTTTCTTCTGATTCTTCGCTTTCTGGCTGCTTTGAGTCAATATTCGCTAATTCTGTTACCGTTGGTGTTGCCAACAACGCATCGTCTTCATCGAAAGTACCTGAATTCTGCATAGTGTTAGCGATAGCAAGCTTATTCCCATTATGACCGGATTCTTCTTCAGTTCCAGAGGAAGCGGATACCGCTTCTTTTTCCAGTGCCAGTTCTTCCTGTTCTTCATCATATTCAGATTCAGGACGGCTACGATTAAGCACAAAGCTAATTGAATCGAGAATACAAGCGCCAATTTTTTCTGCAATAGTAAGCCAGGACCAGCCAGTAAATAACGTAAATCCGATAACCCAAATACCAAGCAGGGCCAGAGTCGTACCCAGAATATTGAGCCACGGCAAAACGGCGTTACTGAATAAACTGCCAACTACACCACCTGACGCAAAATCATTGAAATCATCAATATTAAGTTCTGCTAAACCACATGAAGTCAGGATAAGTGCCAAAGCACCAATAATACGTAATGCGAGCGTGAAAAAATCTACATACTCTTGCCTATCTTTCTGACGGAAAGCATTCCAACACCCTAAAAAGATCAATGGCGGGACTGCATAGGCAAGAATACCGAATGCGGAAAATAGTATGTCTGATAACCACGCACCAACACTGCCACCTAAATTATGGACAGGCTCATGCCAGGCAGTTTGGGACCAGCTGGGATCGGAAGGGTGAAAACTGACAAGTGCTACCATTAAGTAGACGGCACATATAGCAATAACCAACAGAATGGCTTCCAGAAGCCTGCGGCCACTGCTGACTCTTTTTAATTTAACACGTTTGTCTTCTGTATATTCCTGGTTCAAGAAAGGCTCTCCAGGTTTTCCTGTAGATTAAACGGAACAACGCTGAGGGCAGCTCAGCGTTGAAACTGTATGCATAAACAGGAGTGTACCTAACTTTTTCCTGTTTTGCATCTATACACTGTACATTGTAGACAAAAGCTTAACGAGTCTTAATTACCAGACGGTTACTCTGTTTCACTTCTTCCATAACTACATAAGTACGAGTATCGTTAACACCCGGAAGGCGTAGCAGGGTTTCACCCAGCAATTTACGGTACGCAGACATATCTGGTACACGTGTTTTCAGTAAGTAGTCAAAATCTCCAGAAACTAAATGACACTCTTGAATTTCTTCAAGTTTTTGTACGGCAGTATTGAACTGCTCAAAAACATCTGCTGCTCCGCGATTCAGGGTGATTTCAACGAATACCAGCAATGATGCATCCAGGTAGTGAGGATTCAACAACGCCGTATAACCAGAAATAAAACCCTGACGCTCTAAACGACGTACACGCTCCAGACAAGGAGTTGGTGATAACCCTACTCGTTTGGATAATTCCACATTAGAAATACGGCCGTCTTTCTGCAATTCATTAAGGATATTACGGTCTATGCGATCAAGATCTTTTCCTGGACGCTTCTTATTATCTATCATCTTATTGCTCTCTCTTTATATTCCTACACCCATAACATTTTCCCTATCTCTTTTAAGCAGTTGAGCTGGAAAAGATGTCTTCAAAGGCTAAAGCTCAATCTGTAACCAAGGTTTGGGGCCTGCACGTAATCTTCCAGAATACAATTTCCCAGAACTCGATTAACCAAAATACGACTTACTAGAACACCGTCTTCCAGAATGTAATTTCCCAAAACACGATTTTCCCAAAACATTGGGTTTCCCAGAAAGCAGCTTATCGGCAATTTTTAATATTCTATGAGAAAATCATCCCCTCAGAATTGTCTATTCTATAGAAACAATTGATTAGCGAGGTAGATAATTATCTCTTACACAGATGTTTTCGCAAATGCATAGCCGATTGTCAAAGTAAATGAACAAAAATCAGAACAACATACCAAACAAATTTTCGGTAAATCGCCTTAGCCGCTCGTTTCATGACTAAAACGCATAAATGATGTTCAATTCAAAATGTTAAGCACTTACTCCTTACATTCCCATTACATCATAGTTACTATCTATCGGTAAAATCGTTAATAACATGAATATTTTATCTGATAATCGCTTTTTTTAACTTATCATTTCTCCTACAATCCCTAAATCCACGATATGTGATAATGGAAATGAGGTATTCATGAGTACAGCCAAACACAGTAAGCTCATCATTCTTGGCTCAGGTCCTGCTGGTTATACTGCTGCTGTTTATGCAGCCCGTGCTAATCTAAGTCCCGTACTCATTACAGGGGTTGAGAAAGGCGGCCAATTAACCACCACGACTGAAGTTGAAAACTGGCCCGGTGACCCTGAAGGGCTGACAGGCCCTGGCTTGATGGAGCGTATGTTCCAGCACGCTGAAAAGTTTCAGACAGAAATTGTTTCCGACCACATTCGGAAAGTTGATTTCTCAAAAAAACCATTTCATCTGTATGGTGATGATCAAGAATATAGCTGTGATGCTCTGATCATCGCAACTGGTGCTTCGGCTCGCTATTTAGGCTTACCTTCCGAGGAAGAATTCAAGGGACGTGGTGTTTCTGCCTGTGCAACCTGTGATGGTTTCTTCTACCGTAAACAAAAAGTTGCAGTTGTCGGTGGTGGCAATACCGCTGTTGAAGAAGCATTGTATCTGGCAAACATTGCATCTGAAGTTCACCTGATACACCGTCGTGATACTTTCCGTTCAGAGAAGATCCTGATTGATCGTTTAATGGATAAAGTTAAAAACGGCAATATTATTCTGCACACCGACCGCACTCTGGACGAAGTTTTGGGTGATGAGATGGGTGTAACAGGTGTTCGTATCCGCGATACTAAGAGCGATAACACCGAAGAACTGGATGTTGCCGGTGTTTTCATTGCTATCGGCCACAGCCCGAATACCGATATTTTTGCAGGGCAGCTTGAACTGGAAAACGGTTATATCAAAGTCCAGTCAGGCTTGCATGGAAATGCCACTCAGACTTCCATTCCGGGTATTTTTGCCGCTGGTGACGTAATGGACCATGTTTATCGTCAGGCGATTACGTCTGCCGGTACTGGTTGTATGGCAGCACTGGATGCTGAACGTTTTCTGGACGGGCTGGCAACTAAATAAAATTATCTTCCCTTCAAAGCGCTATTCCGGTAGCGCTTTTTAATAGGACGCATTTTTTGTAAGTAACATTTTGTAGATAGCTTAGTGTCGTAGATAGCATGGTGTTGTAAATAAAATAGTGCGCGGAAGCTGGCAAGGTGGTTACCAGCTTGTTTTGATACGCTGTATCATCTGTTAATCTGAAATTTTTCTTATGGACAAAACAAGACAATCTGAACTGGTTCGATGGCTGAAGCAACAAAGTACTCCAGCTCGTCGATGGCTTCGTCTATCCATGCTATTGGGCCTGATTAGTGGCCTACTGATTATCTCTCAGGCCTGGCTGCTCGCTTCCATTCTTCAGGCGCTTGTCATGGATCATGTTCCCCGTGAAAATCTCATCAGCCAATTTGCGATGTTACTGGCTTCTTTTGCCCTGCGAGCGATTGTCAGTGCTATTCGGGAGCGTATCGGCTTTATCTGTGGCAAGGTTGTACGTCAGCAAATCCGCAGCATGGTTTTGGATAAGCTGACCCAATTAGGGCCTGTCTGGGTAAAAGGTAAACCTGCTGGCAGCTGGGCAACGATTATTCTGGAACAGATCGAAGATATGCAGGATTTTTATTCCCGCTATTTACCTCAAATGACCCTCGCTGCCACTATTCCAGTGCTTATTCTGATGACAGTATTTCCAATCAATTGGGCTGCCGGTGTTATTTTATTGGTAACAGCACCTTTGATTCCGCTTTTTATGGCATTAGTCGGATTAGGAGCAGCAGATGCGAATCGACGCAATTTTATTGCACTCAGCCGGTTAAGCGGTAATTTTCTTGATCGTTTGCGTGGACTCGAAACATTGCGCTTATTCCACCGAGGAAAAGCTGAAGTTAAGCAAATTACCGAATCAACCGAAGATTTCCGCCTCAGAACGATGGAAGTGCTGCGCATGGCGTTTTTATCTTCTGCAGTACTGGAGTTTTTTGCTGCTGTTTCTATTGCCGTTGTAGCTGTCTATTTTGGTTTTTCTTATCTGGGAGAATTGCATTTTGGCAATTATGGCTTTGGTGTCACACTATTTGCCGGTTTTCTGGCGCTTATCCTGGCGCCGGAATTTTTTCAGCCGCTACGTGATCTGGGCACTTTCTACCATGCTAAAGCTCAGGCTATCGGTGCGGCGGAATCACTTTTCACTCTGTTAACCAGCGATGGGGAACATGCCTCATACGACGGTAAAAAAATCCTGTCAGATAAAAATGCTGTCAGTATTGAAGCGAATGAGCTGGAAATTTTGTCGCACGATGGTCATCGTCTTGCCGGCCCTTTGAACTTTACGATTGAGCAGCATCAGCGTATTGCATTAGTGGGTAAAAGCGGTGCGGGAAAAAGTTCTCTTATAAATGTCTTACTCGGTTTTCTTCCTTATCGCGGCTCACTGAAAATCAATGGAAGTGAACTCAATGAACTTGATCTCGACAAATGGCGTGAACAATTAAGCTGGGCTGGGCAAAACCCTCACCTGCCAGAACAGACCATACTTGATAATATCCGTCTTGGTCAGTTTGATGCGACACAGGAACAAATTCAGAGTGTCATGCAACAAGCCTATGTTACGGAGTTTGTCTCTGAACTGCCCGATGGCATAAACACCGTTATTGGTGATAATGCAGCACGGCTATCTGTTGGGCAAGCACAGCGTATTGCTGTTGCCAGGGCGTTATTGCATCCCTGTCAGCTTCTGCTGCTGGACGAACCCGCCGCCAGTCTTGATGCTCACAGTGAACAACGGGTAATGACAGCCTTGAATCAGGCATCCAGTCAGCAAACCACGCTGTTGGTTACACACTTACTGGAAGAAACGCCGGTATATGATCAAATCTGGGTGATGGAAAGTGGACTCATTATCGAAAAAGGCAACTATGAAAGCCTGAGACAATCTCAAGGCGCATTTTCCCGTCTGTTGTCTCATCGCAGTATGGAGCTTTAATCATGCGTATATTACTTCCATTTCTCGCACTATATCGCCGCCACTGGTTTCTCATCAGCTTAGGGATGGTTTTAGCAACACTAACTCTATTAGCCAGTATTGGCTTACTTACACTGTCTGGCTGGTTTTTGGCCGGTACGGCTGTGGCGGGCTTTGCCGGAAAATATACCTTTAATTACATGCTGCCTGCCGCGGGTGTCCGGGGCGCAGCAATTTTCCGCACTGCCGGACGTTATGGAGAACGGCTGGTTAGCCATGATGCTACATTTCGAGTGCTGGCCCATCTGCGGGTATTTACCTTTCAGAAAATCCTGCCACTTTCGCCGGGAGGGATTGCCCGTTTTCGTCAGGGGGAGCTATTAAACAGGATTGTGGCTGATGTAGAAACATTAGATCACCTCTATCTTCGTGTCCTGTCTCCATTGCTTGCTGCACTCGCTGTGATTGTAGTTCTGACATTAGGCCTAGGCTTTCTTGACTGGACTCTCGCCTATACTCTCGGCGGTATTATGCTGGGGTTATTACTGATCTTACCTTTTGTGTTTTATCACGCAGGTAAACCTTATGGCAGGAATATCACAGCATTACGTGGGCAGTATCGAACTTTACTCACCAGTACATTGCAAGGTCAGGCAGAATTAACCGTGTTCGGTGCTCTTAAACGTTTTCGCCAGACAATGTCCGAAGTTGAATATCAATGGCTAAAAAGCCAACAACAGCAAGCCAGCCTGACCGGGCTTTCTCAGGCCATCATGATTTTTGCTACTGGCATGACAGTAACGTTAATACTGTGGCTGGCATCAGCAGATGTAGGCGGAAATAATCAA
The DNA here is from genome assembly GCF_963895965.1 of Xenorhabdus sp. PB30.3. Lineage (NCBI taxonomy): Bacteria > Pseudomonadati > Pseudomonadota > Gammaproteobacteria > Enterobacterales > Morganellaceae > Xenorhabdus > Xenorhabdus sp. PB30.3. The sequence continues at coordinate 13,355 of NZ_CAWQMW010000154.1, forward strand.
CCCGGTGCATTGATTGCCCTGTTTACATTCTGTGCCCTTTCAGCGTTTGAATCCCTGGGACCAGTTACTGTTGCATTCCAGCACATGGGACAGGTGATCTCGTCAGCAACCCGCGTTTCTCAGCTAATGCATCAGAAAGCCGAAGTCACCTTTCCTGCAAACGGGCCAAAAAGTACAGACAATCTCAGTCTTGAGATAAAAAACATAGAATTCACTTATCCTAACCAGCCTATGCCTGTATTACAGAATATTTCACTGTCTCTTCAGGCAGGTGAACATATCGCCTTATTAGGTAAGACTGGCTGCGGTAAATCGACTCTTTTACAATTATTAACCCGGGCGTGGGATATTGATAACGGAGAAATTCTACTCAACCAACAGCCTATTTCTCTTTATGATGAAGCCACACTGCGATCAATGATATCAGTCGTTCCTCAACGGATACATGTGTTCAGTCATACTCTGCGGGAAAATCTGTTGATGGCAAAACCGGGTGCCACAGATGAAGAATTAGAAACGGTATTGCAACAGGTTGGCTTAGGAAACTTGCTAGAAAACAATGAAAAGCTAAACTGTTGGATGGGCGAAGGTGGACGGCAGCTTTCAGGTGGTGAACAACGCCGCTTGGGTATTGCCAGAGCCTTACTGCATAATTCACCACTCATGCTTCTGGATGAACCAACAGAAGGGCTTGATGCAGATACCGAACAACAAATTCTGGCACTATTGCGCCATCGTTGTCAGGATAAAACACTTATTGTAATTACCCATCGGTTAACAGGCTTACAACACATGGATCGGATCTGTGTGATGGATGGGGGACGTATCATTGAGCAAGGACAACACGATGTGTTATTGTCCCAACAAGGACGCTACTACCAATTCTATCAACGACAGAGCTATCCTGATCAGGAGTAATAAGTTTTATGTTGATAGCTCAATTGGATAGCTCATATGAATTTCCCCATCCAGATACTGCGCTGGCAGAACCAAATGGCTTGTTAGCATTTGGGGGTGATCTAAGTGCAGAACGATTAAAGACCGCATATCGCAAAGGCATTTTTCCGTGGTTTTCACCGAATGAACTTCCTTTGTGGTGGTCTCCCGACCCCAGGGCTGTCCTGATCCCCGGAGAATTACATACCGGCCGAACTTTGCAACGTTTTATTCGCAAACATCCTTACCAAATTACGGTAAACTATGCTTTTGAACAGGTGGTCTATGGTTGTGCCCAGAGACAAGAAGGCACATGGATCGGTTCTGACATTCAATTGGGTTACCAAACACTGCATCAGGAGGGTTTAGCTCACTCAGTTGAAGTTTGGTATAAACAACAGCTCGTCGGCGGGTTATATGGTGTTAATATAGGAACACTATTTTGCGGTGAATCGATGTTTAGCAAAATGGAGAATGCATCCAAGTGCGCTTTTGTGGCATTCTATCACCATTTTTTGCGTCATGGCGGCCAACTGTTTGATTGCCAGGTGCTAAACCACCATACAGAATCACTGGGCGCTAAAAATATTCCAAGGAAAGAGTTTCTCCGGCATCTTGATCAATACCAAAAGCAATCATTGCAAGCTGGCTGTTGGGATGCGCAAACGTTGGAGTTATAGTCAATACTTGGTGGTTTATGCTGTTCACGGTGGGAGTGTCAATACCATTATGAGGAAAATAATGGTGTAAAATACGACATTCCTTTACATAATGAGGGTTTTTCGGCATTATCTTGCCGGTTAAAAACTATGGTTGTTACATTTAGAGGATTAGATGGCCAAAGAAGACAATATTGAAATGCAAGGTACTGTGTTAGACACACTGCCAAACACCATGTTTCGTGTCGAATTAGAGAACGGACACGTCGTTACTGCTCACATTTCAGGCAAAATGCGTAAAAACTATATCCGCATCCTGACTGGAGACAAGGTTACAGTTGAACTAACTCCATATGACCTGAGCAAAGGCCGTATCATCTTCCGTAGCCGCTGATTCCGATACCTTCTTACACACCACAGGTTATGTATTTTCAACATTCGCCTGTGGTGTTGCTCTTAACTTAGTTACTAGTTTTGCATATACCGTACTGATTATAGTACGGCATCTTCTGATTTTTTCTTGTTTGATTTTTGTACGCTTTTGAAATCGTATTTCAGTGCATTTTTATCTTTATCAAGACTAATTCTGACTGAACCTCCATGCACTAAAGAGCCAAACAACAACTCGTTAGCTAATGGCTTTTTCAGGCTATCCTGAATCACACGGGCCATCGGACGGGCACCCATCGCTTTATCATACCCTTTATCACATAACCACTGACGGGCATCTGTGCTGATTTCCAGAGACACACCTTTTTCATCCAGTTGAACCTGCAATTCAACAATGAATTTATCAACCACTTGTTGAATAACTTCCGTAGAAAGTGAGTCAAACCAGATAATACTATCAAGACGATTGCGAAATTCGGGGGTAAAGGTTCGTTTGATCTCAGCCATTCCATCAATGCTATTATCCTGTTCCGTAAATCCAATGGATTTACGCTGTATTTCACGTACGCCCGCATTGGTTGTCATCACCAAAATAACATTACGGAAATCTGCCTTCCGGCCATTGTTATCAGTCAACATTCCGTTATCCATCACCTGAAGCAGGATATTGAATACATCCGGATGGGCCTTTTCAATCTCATCAAGCAACAACACAGAATGAGGGTGTTTAATAATAGCATCTGTCAATAAACCACCCTGATCATAACCAACATAACCTGGCGGAGCACCTATCAAGCGACTGACAGTATGACGTTCCATATATTCAGACATATCAAATCTTAATAATTTGATATTGAGGACCTTCGCTAACTGTACTGTGACTTCTGTTTTACCAACGCCTGTAGGCCCGGCAAACAGGAAAGAACCAACAGGTTTGTGCTCTTGTCTCAGCCCGGCACGGCTCATTTTGATGGCTTCGGTTAATACACCAATCGCTTTGTCCTGACCAAACACCAGCATTTTCAAACGATCATCCAGTGTTCTCAAGACATCTTTATCACTGGCTGAAACTGTTTTCTCCGGAATACGGGCAATACGGGCAACGACTGACTCAATATCCGCAACATTAATGGTTTTTCTGCGGCGGCTGACTGGAACTAACCTTGTACGCGCACCTGCTTCATCAATCACATCAATGGCTTTATCCGGCAAATGGCGATCGGTGATATATTTCACCGACAATTCGACTGCCGCCCGAATAGCTTTTGCTGTGTAGCGAACATCGTGATGCGCCTCATACTTAGCACGTAACCCATTAATGATCTGTACCGTTTCTTCGGAAGAAGGCTCCAGAATATCAATCTTCTGAAACCGACGGGCCAGAGCGCGATCTTTTTCAAAAATATTGCTGAATTCCTGATAGGTTGTCGAACCAATCACGCGAATACGACCGCTGGATAAAAGAGGTTTAATTAGATTGGCTGCATCCACCTGCCCCCCCGAAGCAGCACCAGCACCGATAATGGTATGGATTTCATCAATAAAGAGAATACTTTTGCTGTCCTGTTCCAGGGTTTTTAACAAGGTTTTGAAGCGCTTCTCAAAATCACCTCGATATTTTGTCCCTGCCAACAATGAACCAATATCCAGCGAGTAAATTGTGCAATCCTTCATCACTGCCGGAACATCTTTTTGCACGATGCGCCAGGCAAGCCCTTCAGCAATTGCAGTTTTACCGACTCCGGATTCCCCAACAAGCAATGGGTTATTTTTGCGCCGGCGACACAGTACCTGAATTGTTCTTTCCAATTCATGCTGACGACCAACCAGCGGATCAATTTGCCCTTTTTGTGCAGATTGATTCAGATTTGTAGTGAAATTTTCCAATCTATCCTCACCTATCGCTTGTTCTTCCTGAACTGGATTAACATTATGATGGCTCTCATTATCGAGCTCATCTTTACGTGTTCCGTGAGATATAAAATTCACAACATCCAGCCGGCTGACGTCATGCTTGCGCAGTAAATAAGCCGCCTGAGATTCTTGTTCGCTAAAAATTGCAACCAGTACATTCGCCCCGGAAACTTCTGAGCGGCCTGAAGATTGAACATGAAACACCGCTCGTTGCAACACACGCTGAAAGCTCAATGTTGGCTGGGTATCCCGATCATCATTCTCTGGTAATAAAGGGGTTGTTTGAGTAATAAAATTTTCCAGTTCCTGGCGTAAAACTGCCAGCTCGACCTTACAAGCCTCCAGTGCTTCTCGCGCTGATGTGTTACTTAACAACGCCAGTAGCAGGTGCTCGACAGTCATAAATTCATGTCTGTTATCCCTTGCTTTGGCAAAAGCAATGTTGAGACTCAGCTCCAATTCTTGATTGAGCATAAGCACCTCCTCCAAAATCAATAAGCCAGATCAGACTTTTTCCAGCGTGCAAAGTAATGGATGCTCGTGCTCCTTAGCATACATGTTCACTTGCGCAGCTTTAGTTTCTGCGACCTCTGCTGTATAAATACCGCAAATTGCCTTCCCTTGGTAATGGACATCCAGCATTAGTTGCGTTGCTCGTTCAATATCATAAGAAAAGAACTTTTGTAATACGTCAACCACAAACTCCATGGGGGTATAGTCATCGTTATTCAAAATTATCTTGTACATAGATGGCGGCTGTAGCGCTTGCTTTGCTTTGTCTTCTATAAATTCTTCAAGATTCAGGCTGTTATAAAACTGACTCATTGTCTTTCCACTGAGTATTATCTTTCTATCGGATTTTAGTATGAACTAATTCGTTCTACCTCTATATATTTTATCACTACATAAAGCACTCTGCTTATTCCCGTAGACGATCAGAGCCAGTATTCCACCTAAAAGTCTGATACCGTTATCTATATCAAACTTTAGCGATTTGAGACAACCTGTCATAACTTCAGCACTTGACGATAAAATGAATTTCACTACAGTGTATTTTATGAACACCATTCCTAGCTGGACGACTGTTCATGATCCTGAAATTTTTAGTGATTCCTAAACCCGAAATCATAATACGAGGGATAGAGAAGTATGGAAACAGGTACAGTTAAATGGTTCAATAATGCGAAGGGCTTTGGATTTATTTGCCCGGCAAGTGGCGGTGAAGATATATTTGCTCACTATTCAACCATTCAGATGGATGGTTATAGGACGCTGAAAGCCGGGCAAAAAGTGAATTTCAGCGTTAATCAAGGTCCTAAAGGCAATCATGCCTGTGTTATTGTTCCTTTGGAAGATGGCTCAAAATTAAAAAAGAGTAACCAATAGTTTCGTAATTCACACGCCACAGGTAAATTCCCCCTTTATTTGTGGCGTGTTATTTAGCGGATAACCTCACTGTCTCCCTCCCCTAAGAACCTACTCATGTTTAGTCACAATAAATATAATTGAGTGAGATGTAAATCAATTGGATTTAAATGAAACAGATGTAAAAATCAGGAGAGTTTTATCATCAAATATCAGTCATAACTGATGCATATCTCTAAGACAGCCGTGTTCCATACCATACAAAAAGATATTACCCTGTTTTGCGTTGAATTTACTTGATTTTTTGTGAACCTAAAATGACAGGATAGCAAAAACGGGCTGAATTTCAGTAGGTTTCCCTTTCCTCTACATGTTATAGTAGTGTGAATTATTTGTTGTTACAGATTTTTTAGTTTTTATGACCAGTCAAAGATATACCAATGGATTTCGAAGTATGCCCTTCAACAAAAAAGCAACTTGAAAGACGAGCGTATAAAGCCAGATTAAAAGACGTTTATTATAAGGATATGTGACATGTTTTCAGGATTACTAATTATCCTCCTTCCATTGAGCCTGGGTTATCTGATTCGCCTAAATAACAAAACAATACTTACCAAAGTTCACCAATTGCTCAATGTCATGGTTTATCTCATTCTCCTGCTTATGGGGATCAGTCTTGCAATGCTGGATAATCTGGGTAGTAATTTGCTTTCTATCCTACTATATGCGATGACATTTTTTCTGTGCATATTTGCAACTAACTGGCTTGCGCTTTTTTTTCTGGATAAAAAAGAACCGTGGATTATTACAGGACACAAACAGGAAAGCCCCCCTTCCCGCCTGCATATGGCACTTGACTCCATCAAATTATGTGGCGCACTGATATTCGGTTTTTTGCTCGGCCTGACTGAATGGTCATGGTTTAATTTTTCCAGTAAGGCCAGTGAAATCACATTAATTTTCTTACTGTTTTTTGTTGGTATCCAACTACGTAATAACGGCTTGAGCCTAAAGCAAACATTCATGAATCGCCGTGGAGCTGTTGTTGCGATTATTGTCGCTATCAGTTCACTTATTGGTGGCGTGATAGCAGCATTCCTGCTTGGCTTACCAACCAAGACTGGCCTGGCTATTGCATCCGGATATGGCTGGTATTCTCTTTCCGGCATTTTAATTTCTGATGCCTACGGGCCAGTATTTGGCAGTACAGCTTTTTTTAATGATCTAGCTCGTGAACTGGCATCTATTATGCTCCTTCCCATGCTAATCAATCGCTATCGCTCAACTGCACTAGGTTTAACCGGAGCTGCATCAATCGATTTCACATTACCCATATTACAGCGCTGTGGGGGTATAAGTATTGTACCCGCAGCCATCGTTCACGGTTTCATTTTAAGCCTGATGACGCCTATATTTATCGCATTTTTTACACAATAGATTTATATAAATAAACGCATAACGTTATTTAATAAGCTTATATTTATGCTAAAAACAGTATCTAACAAAAGGTAAAAAAAGAACACGGTCTGATTATTAAATCCATAAAACTGACTAAAACAACGATTTTACACGCACATTATTGCATAGTTATTCCTTTGGGATTAATATCCCATCAACTAATTAACTATTCATAGTTTTCGCATGAAAATCCAATTAAAAAATATCAATTGTTTCTATGGAACTAATCAGGCTCTGTTTGATATCAATTTTGAATGTGGATCAGGGGAAACCGTCGTTCTGCTTGGGCCTAGTGGTGCAGGCAAAAGCTCCTTACTGAGGGTCCTGAATTTACTCGAGATGCCTCGTTCCGGCCAGTTAAGTGTAGCAAAGCATCAATTTGATTTTAAACAACCTCCTAATGCAAAAGAAATCCGTGCCCTGCGGCAGAATGTAGGAATGGTTTTTCAGCAATATAATTTATGGCCACATTTAACCGTAATGGATAACCTGACTGAAGCTCCCTGTCGGGTGCAGGGGTTATCCAAACCACAATCCATGGAAAAAGCGGCCAAATTACTTTCCCGTCTTCGTCTTGAAGAATTCGCTAATCGCTTTCCGCTGCACTTGTCAGGGGGACAACAGCAACGGGTCGCTATTGCACGTGCACTAATGATGGAACCTCAGGTTCTGTTATTTGATGAACCAACAGCTGCACTTGATCCCGAAATCACATCTCAGGTCGTTAACATCATAAAAGAACTGGCAGAAACAGGAATTACCCAAATTATCGTGACACATGAAGTGGAACTTGCCCGTAAAACGGCTAGCCAGGTTATCTACATGGAAAAAGGACGAATTATAGAAAAAGGTGATGCAAGTCATTTTTTAAAGCCTCAAACCGAAGCTTTTGCTCATTATTTGTCACACTAAGTTTGGCATACTGAGCCAGCCATACAGATAATTTCAGAAAAATAACCATCAATCACATGATCATCAGTTACAGGACATGGCTATGAAAAAATTCTTGCTTGCAGCTTTATTAACTACTGTCACCCTATCAGCAACCGCAGCGGAGAAAGAAACTCTGCGTTTCGCAACTGAAGCAACTTATCCTCCATTTGAATTCGTTGGTGATGACAATAAAATTCAGGGCTTCGATGTAGATCTGGCAGATGCTATGTGCAAAAAACTTAATGCCGAATGTAGTTTCACCAATCAGGCCTTTGACAGTCTTATTCCTAGCCTGAAATTCCGTCGCGTTGATGTGTTAATGGCAGGTATCGATATTACACCTGACAGAAAAAAACAAGTTGATTTTACTGATACTTATTATGATAACTCTGCCAATTTTGTAACTGTCAAAGGCAAGTTTTCCAAAATTGGTGAATTAAAAGGCAAATTAGTAGGCACTCAGAATGGCACGACACATCAAAAATACCTGATGGAACAGCATAAAGAGCTAGAAACAGTGCCATATGATAGTTACCAGAATGCAATTCTCGATCTGAAAAATGGCCGTGTTGATGCAATATTTGGTGACACTGCTGTTGTCAATGAATGGCTGAAAAAGAATAAAGAGCTAGGTACCATTGGTGAGAAAGTCACTGATAAAGATTACTTTGGCACAGGTTTAGGTATCGCTGTTCGTAAGGGCAATACAGACTTATTAAATAAACTGAATAAGGCTCTGGCAGAAATCAAACAGGATGGCACTTATGACACCATCTACGAAAAATGGTTTGGCAAAAATAATTAATTGAACTCCAATGAATGAATTTCAATCTTTAATTAGCGCCGCCGGTATCACCGTCGGCCTTGCTGTTTCCTCTCTTATAGCCGGTTTGATTCTGGCAATGATTTTTGCTGGCTGGGAATCTTCCCGCTGGAAAACCTTTGCACTTTTAGGTTCCTGCTGGGTTACCCTGATCCGGGGATTACCTGAAATTCTGGTGGTTCTTTTTATCTACTTCGGGAGTTCACAGCTTCTTATCATTTTATCTGAAGGTTTTGATATCAATCTGGTAGTCTGGCAGTTCAGAATACAGATGGAAATTGATAATTTTGACGTCAGCCCTTTCCTGTGCGGTGTCATTGCGCTTTCCCTCCTTTATTCTGCCTATGCATCCCAGACAATAAGAGGGGCATTAAAGGCTATTCCTATCGGGCAAAGAGAGGCGGGTCAGGCTCTGGGATTAAGCCAAAGCCGCATCTTTTCCCGGCTGGTCATGCCGCAAATGTGGCGTCATGCTTTACCCGGATTAGGGAATCAATGGTTAGTTTTATTAAAGGACACAGCTCTAGTCTCATTAATAAGCGTTAATGATTTGATGTTACAAACAAAAAGTATCGCCACTCGCACACAAGAGCCATTCACCTGGTACATGGTTGCCGCAATCATCTATTTAGTTATCACACTGGTGAGCCAATTTATCCTTAAACGACTTGAAGTACGTGCGACTCATTTTGAACGGAGTGCTTCTGATGCTTGAGTATATAAAGGATATCTTACCGGGCCTACACACCAGCCTGAGTCTGACTTTCACAGCATTGCTGGTGGCGTTTATGCTATCAGTCATCCTGACGGTCATTCTGACAATGAAACTGCCGGTGCTCACGCAATTGGTGAAAGGCTATATAACACTATTCACCGGCACTCCCTTACTCGTACAGTTCTTTTTGATTTACTATGGTCCCGGGCAATTTCCAGCCATAAAAGCATACCCGTGGTTATGGCAGTTGATGTCAGAGCCGTGGCTCTGTGCGATGGTGACACTGGCGCTAAATAGCGCAGCATATTCCACTCAACTTTTTTATGGGGCAGTTAAAGCAATCCCGGAAGGGCAATGGCAATCCTGTTATGCACTTGGTATGTCACAGGCACATTCTATGCGCATATTACTACCGTATGCCTTCAAAAGAGCGCTCTCATCCTACTCAAACGAAGTTGTGTTAATTTTCAAAAGCACCTCACTGGCCAGTACAATCACTCTGTTGGATATTATGGGATACAGCCAGCTACAATTTGGCCGCAGCTATGATGCAACCGTTTTTGTTGCAGCAGGTGTCATTTACCTCTGCATAAATGGTCTTTTAACATTGCTGATGCGTACTTTTGAACGGCGTACACTATCATTTGAACAACGCAATTAAACAACCAACCACTATTTATGATGTATCTTTGCTTCCATTGCTGATTACCAACAATGGAAGCTATTCCTTATTGAGGGCTAACCGTTCTTCAGAACCAACAGAGCCAGTGTTTCATAATGCTCAGTGTGTGGAAACATATCGAATAACTGCACTTTTTCTATTCGGTATCGTTCAAGCATGGTGATATCTTTTGCCATCGTTTCCGCATTACAACTTGAGTAAAGAATATACTCAGGTGCCATTCGGTTAAGATACTGGCAAAGTTCTTTACCAATTCCCCTTCGAGGCGGATTAACTAATACCAACTCTGGAGTTTGCGATTTCTCAAGGGCGAAATGCGTAGAATCCAGAGCCTGAAACTCAACATGTTTGAGCCCGAGACTGTCAGCTGAATTTCTGGCACAGGCAATAGCTTCCTCACTGATTTCAATGCCTGTCAGCTTGGTTTCTTTATCTGCACAATGCAAACCAAAACCTCCCGCGCCACAAAACAGATCCCACATACTGCCTATATTCAGCTCCCTGACCCACTGCCCTGCTGTCATATATAACTGCGAAGCAATAGCCGGATTCGTCTGGAAGAAACTCCGGGGCCGAATATACAACGGAATATTATTGAAATTTTCCTTCAACATTTTCTTTTCAGTGAAAATAATCTCTTTTTCACCTTCAAGGATCGCCATATGTGTCGGTTGGATATTCGCAGAAATTACCGTCAGCTGTGGTAACTGTTCCTGTAACCATGGTAAGGATCGTTGTAACTGTTCCAGTTTTTTTTCTGAACGCAACACAAACCTCAGCATCATCTCTTTATCAGCCCGGCTTTCGGTCAACAGAATGTATTTCAGTTCACCTTTTTTACGTGCAACGTTGTATGGGACTAACCCCGCTTTCGCGATAAATATTTTTATTACGTCAAAGACTGGCTGAAAGTGTTGCGGATACAAAGGACAGTCACAAAGATCGACTGTTCTGCCATCCCTATGCAGCATTCCGAGCAGCGGGCGCTCAACACTGCCACTCACGACCATTTTAGCCTTATTACGAAACTCACTAAGCTGGCTGGCAACAGGGGGTTGCCAGCGCGTGTTTGGAGTATCTCGTAAAAGCTGTTGTAAATGTTCTTGTTTATCTGATAACTGATTTAAATAGGACTTATCAAGCCACTGGCAGGAGTGACAATGCCCCGCGGTATACTGCGCACACTGCATTGTAAAAAACCACTTAAAAAATATTAGTGCAAGGTAAACGTTGATGTTTCTGTCGAAGCCTGTGCCTCATCTTCTTCATCTTCAACTTCCATTTCACTTTCCATATCACTCGTGACATAAAGGAAATTGCTACTGTGAACTTCAAAGATCACATTGGCAATTTGCTCCTCACCGAGTTTCAGAAAATGAGAGAATTGCTGGAATGTCATACCGGCTGCGATAGGAAATGACTGACAAACAATAAGTTTTGGCAAATTTTCATCCTGTATATCAAGGAATGCCTTCACAGTCAGGGAACTGGCATTAATCTGGCTCAGATTCGCAACCAATGGAATGATCGCTGTTGGCCTGACTTCTGCCAAAGCGGAGAAAAAGACAACATCCCCCAGCAGATCAATCTTGGCATCAAACAGGCCTTCAATGTTCTGCATATGAGGCAAATGTAATACCTGGCTTGCTTCATTTTCAAAATAAGAAATTTTCAGCTTATCAAGCCAATTACGTAATGTTGCTAAATTTGGGGTAACCATAGAATCCATTGAATCAACCTCATATGACTAAAAGTGACACCTGCTACCTTCAGAAAACACTCTATTAGGATAGCAACATGAAATCGTTAACCTATTTTGTTTTTTCTCCATCAGAGACAACCCGATGATTGCTGCCCTCTTTCTTATGATCAATACCTAAGAAAGAAAGATTATAGATCGCACGCCAGATAATATGGATAGCTGCGGGAATCAAACAGCCGATACCCAATAAGATCATAGCAACGTGTGCTTCTGTCGTCATTAATAAAGGTGATAGAATTAGACTATCAGTTATCGATAAATAGACTAACGCTAATAACCCGATACCCAATATTTCCAATAAGATAACCATCTTTGGCATATCAGCCAACGAACGCATCTCTTGTGATGTACTTTTCTTCATTTGTTGACCACCTTCCAAATCTGATACGGATGATAAATTTTGACCATACCTCACCAGATAATCATGCCTGAACCGATTGTATTGGCAGGACTAATTAAAGCGAAAGGAAATTCCTGCTTTTTTTTACCGACACTTACAGGCATAGTAACTCAAGATGACATATCAATGTAGCCCATGATCATTACTACTTAAGGAGTTTATATGTACACTGTCATTTTTGGTCGCCCTGGTTGCCCATACTGTGTCCGCGCAAAAGAACTGGCTGAAAAATTAAAAACAGAGCGTGAAGACTTTGATTACCGCTATGTAGATATCTTGGCAGAGGGTATCACCAAAGAAGACTTGTCAAAAACAGTAGGCAAAACTGTTGAGACCGTTCCACAGATTTTCATTGATGAAACACACATTGGCGGTTGCACTGACTTTGAAGCCTACGCCAAAGAAAATCTAGAACTGTATAAATAATCGCAGCACCATTGCTGTTCAGGCAAAAGAATTCTCTTAACTTGAACAGCAAATATCTCATTAATTCCAAAAGAAATTCCAGATCACTCCATTCAAAAAGCTCACCAGATAGAAAAAATTCTGTAATTTTTTTACGATCGTGAGAACTTTCAGGTTTTCGTACAGTCTCAATTAGTGCCACTGCTTTTCTTTGATGTCCCCATATTGAGGAGCCCGATAGTCATCCCCTTTGGTTAAAGACTATCGGGTTTTTTGTTTATGTGGGGTGTTAAGTAAGTGAAAAACAACTTATCCCATATCATGAATACATTATTGACCTACCCAACTGCAACAATCATTAAATAGAATAACAAATGAAGGCGATATCGCTTTACTGATCCACATGCTAAAATTATTGTTTTTACCGATAAATTGATAAACACGTTATCACATTTTTACTTCAAGGCACGTGTGAGGCTCATTTTGCTAGAACAACTGAACCACGATTTGTTTAACCTTATCAATGCAACACCAGATTCATCATCAGGCATGATCATGTTTTCAATCTTTATTGCAAAATATCTGGTGTATGTATATCCCATAACACTGGCAGTTTTCTGGCTTTGGGGGAAAAAAGAGGCCATCTCACATCAACGTGTTGTTGTCAGTAAATCCTGTATTGCTTTTGCCTTTGCCATAACAGCATCAACAATTATTGGAGCACTTGTTCCTCATGCCCGCCCGTTTGTAGAAGGGGTTGGCTATAACTTTCTCGCTCATGCGCCTACAGCTTCATTCCCCAGTAACCACGGTACAGCGGTGTTTACGTTCTCACTTGCATTTATTTTCTGGCACCGTATCTGGTCAGGGTTGTGTCTGATGGCTATTGCTTGTGCTATCGTGTGGGCTCGGGTTTATGTTGGCGTTCATTGGCCAATTGACATGATTGGCGCTTTTTTAGTCAGCCTGATGGGGTGTGCATTTTCCCAAATATTCTGGCACCTATACGGCGCATTTTTACAAAATAAGCTAACTTTTCTTTATCAATTCATCTGTTCCTTTTTGATTAAAAAAGGCTGGGTGCAAAGTTAGCTTATCTTTTCCTCAGAAGGAAAAATATCCAATAAATTTCAAGTTGTAGTTTTGTTAGCTACAACTTGGAAAACGACAGATATAGATATGAAGCCCCCTCAGTCATCATAAAATGCTTCGTTATATATAACATCACACAATGAAATATCATTACTCTTTCTACATAAAAAATAACCAATGATAATTACCTTTCATATGACGACTGTTTAAAATTAAGATGTTTATTAAGTTATAATACTAAGAACCAAATTCCGATTCATAAAATTCACATCTTAAGCCAAACCAAAAAAACGGAATTATTTTACTTTCATTTCAGCCTGATACAATAAAAT